>NZ_JAAHHG010000149.1 GCF_010692555.1 Okeania sp. SIO3B5
TCAGAGCTTAAAGGCGCTTATTTGCGCTCAAAATCGGCAAATTTTGGCAAATTTAACTATTCCACTATTCCTTTATCTTCCGTTCTCTCGCTCATCGTTAATCTACAATACTTTGAAACAGCCCTGCCTCCCAGGAGGGGAGCCAGGAGGGGAAGTAGGGGATTTGAGCAACTCTCCAAAAATATTGCGCCTTAAAAGGCGGGGTTGCGCAACCCATATTATTTTGATAAAAAATAAAATCAATTCTTATCCATAAATTATCAATTATTCCCCTCCTGGGAGGGGCGAGGGGTGGGTTCCCTGTTCCCAGCTCCGGTGTTCCCTCTTTTGAAGGAGATGTCTATTAGGTAATTTGTCCCAAGTTCCATCAATACCATTACGGTTGCAGAACGCCAAATTTTGGATAAAAATAGCACATCATATAAAATATAGCAAGGAAGGAGTTGGTTAGGACTTATGTTGATGATGAACTTGAGACAGAAAAAAGCTTTTGTTACTGTTCCCTGTTCCCTATTCCCTATTCCCTGTTCCCTGCTATAAATTAGATAAAACTAAGAGTAACATATAATGGTACAAGCACCAGCAAAGATTCAAACTACAGAATTAGCTACCCTCGCCATAGACTTAATTCGTCAGTCCGGATGTGAATATGGGGATATTCGTTTATGTATTTATCGTTCTCAAAATTTAACAGCTCGCGATCGCTCTCTCAACAGATTAGAAGATAAGGTCAATTCTGGTTTTGGAGTGAGAGTTTTGCTCAATGGTGCATGGGGTTTTGCTGCCAGTCATCGCCAAAGTCTAGAAGAGGTAGCTAGAATTGTCGCTCTAGCAGTAGATATTGCTAAGGGTAGTCATCTCTGTCAACAGACACCAGTAAAGTTAGTACCTGTGGAAACCCACCGCGATAGTTATGTTACTCCCATTGAAATTGATCCTTTTGCAGTACCCATTGCGGAAAAGGCAGAATTACTTCTAAATTTGAATGAAAAATTATTGAGTTATGAGGAGCGAGGAGTGAAAAAAGCTGCTTCTTTTCTCCGGTTTACTAAAGAAGAGAAAATATTTGCTTCTACAAATGATTCCTTAATTGAGCAAACAATTTACCGCAGTTATCCTGGGTTTACTTGCACAGCTATTGCCAATAATGATGCTCAAAGTCGTAGTTACGAACGACCTCCTTTGAATATTGGTTATGAGCATATTAACCCCACCGATCTATTGAGTCAGGTAGAGCGAGTTGCGGAGGAAGTAATTGAAAAAGTTTATGCTCCCAAAGGACCTGCAGATATTCGCTCCACCCTCATTTTAAAGCCAACGAATCTATATTTAACAATCCACGAATCAGTTGGACATCCCACAGAATTAGATAGGGTTTATGGTTATGAATCTAATTTTGCTGGTACCAGTTTTGCCACTACCGATAAAATGGGTAAACTTCAATATGCAGCACCCTGGGTGAACTTTAAATGCGATCGTACTCAACCAGGTGGTCGTAGTACAATGGGATATGATGATGAAGGTGTGAAGTCACAAGAATGGTATGTTGTTAAGGATGGGATATTAGTTGATTATCTCACAGACAGAGAGACAGCTTACCGACTTGGACGTGGTAGCAGTAATGGTTGTGCTTTTGCTGACAGTTGGTCGAGTGTACCCATGGTACGCATTCCGAATTTGGGGTTAGAAGCGGGTGCAGATGGTGGTAGTCATACTGCTACTTTAGACGAAATGATTGCTGATACTGAAGATGGGATTTTAATTGATGGTGTTGGTAGTTTTTCTATCGATCAACAACGACGGAATTTTCAATTTGGTGGAGATGCGTTTTGGCAGGTGAAAAAAGGCAAAGTTGTGGGAATGTTGAAAGATGTGACTTATCATTCGATGACTACAGATTTTTGGAATAGTGTTGATGCGGTGGGAAGTGTTTCTGAAAGGGAGCAGTGTGGTACTAATATTTGTGGGAAAGGGGAACCGATGCAGATAGCGCAAATGAGTCATAGTTGTGTACCTGTGCGGGTGCGCGATATTATGATTGGTAGTGCTTCGTAGGTTTTGATTTGCTTCCCTGCCGAAAAATAATGTAGGGACATTCTATAGAATGTCCCTATATTGTAGATTCTAATTTTTGACATCCTCCCGACGTTGCGCATGGCGCGACAACGCGGGATTCCTAAACCTCGCGACTCAGGACTTTCTGCTTCGTAGCACCTGCCTCCGAGGCCAAACCTCTTTCTGGTCTTACGGTCGCTCCACAGACTGACACTGCTAGCCCAGCAGCCTAATTTTTTTTAGAGTAGCATACCCTTGTAAAAACCGCAAGATTGATTGGTTTTCATCCCAACGCTCCCCTTCGGGAGAGCGCGGGTCTTCAACCAACGTTGAGATAAAATTTGTTTAATAGTTGGGAATATTCTTTTGTGAAGTTGTTATATACAATATGATGTTTAAATTATTTAATATCTAAAGCAGGTAAGTAAATTAAGTGTAAAAATAATAAATTTGGGATAAGGTTTTGGATATCGGGGTTATCCTGTTTCTTTTGGCACTTGTCTGCTCCTTTTTCGACTTGTTAAAATATTTTTTAATTAATTTCTACCTACTTATCAATAGTCCTTATTTTCATAGTCTTTTGAGAAAAGTATACTGAAAGTTTTTTAACAAAACTCGGATAATTTGAGGTGATTTTATGAATAATTCAATACCGGAAAAACTGAATACTGAACCAGAACCTTCTTATTCTATGGATAAGAGTGACAATATTTTTCCTGCGGGGAATTATGATACTGTCCTAATTGTTGAAGATCATCAACTTAATGCTCATATGTTTTCCAGAATTCTGAAACAACGCGGTGGATATCCTACGTTACACACAGAAGATGTGGAGGAGATACTAAACTTAGCGGAGTCAGGTAAAATCAGCATTATCTTGATGGATACTTCTCTAGCTCGTAGTGTTTACCAGGGCAAAGCTGTTGATGGAATTGAAATTACTCAAATCTTGAAATCTAATCCTAAAACTGCATTAATACCTGTAGTCTTAGTTACTGCTCATGCAACGTTAGGTGATCGAGAAAATTTTTTGAACGAAAGTGGTGCTGATGCTTATTTCCCCAAACCAATAATGGATCATAAAAAGTTTGTGGATCATGTTACAAAATTGATTGATTCAGCTAAAAGAACAAATAGTTCTGAGATACTTATAAATAACTTTGCAAATCGTCTCGATTATTACATTAAAACAAATGATAAAGTTAGAGGTGAGCTTAAGCAAGCTCAGGATAGAATTGGAGAGTTAGAGAAAAAGCTGAAGGAATATAAAAAATACTACTTACAAAAAGAGGTTGAAACTTCTGTAAAACCTAAGCAAAGATTTAATCTCTGGAGAAGTATAAAAAATCGGCTCCAACCTAATAAACTGGATGGACTCAATTTAGTAAAAAAACAACCTTCATTAGTTGATACCTCTCAGGAAAAAGATATTAGCTACCAAACACATGAAACGTATCAAATAATTTGTGCTGATGTAGTTCATAGTCTGAAAGGAGAATTTTTAAATATTGGAGGAGCTAACGAAGAAATTCGCTACTTATCTAATAACTCACCGGAAATTTTAGAGGAATGTGAAGTAATTCAAAGAAGTCTTGAACATAGCCAAATTTGTCTACAAAAGCTGATATATCATCTTAATATAGGTAAGCCACCGATGGCAGCTATTGAGGTTGATAAACTAATAACTGAAGTTGAATCTTTGTCTAGACACCGATTACCCTCCAATATAGATATGGAAGTCAAGATACAAGAAAATATTAAAGGTAAAACTATTTTGGGAAATTCGGTTCAAATCAAGAGTATTTTGTTTGAATTAATCGGAAATTCTACAAAAGCATTGCATAAACCGGGTAGTAAAATCCAAATATTTGCAAGTTATGAAAATGATGGATTTATTACTCTATCTGTTAAGGATAATGGCTCTGGTATTAGCGATGATTTAAAAAATAAACTGTTTAAAGAAGTTGTAGAAAGTAAAAATGGTTCTGGCATAGGATTATATCTAAGTAATCGAATTATACATCAAATGGGAGGTGATTTAAAACTAGAATCTTCTGAAAAAGGAACTACTATTACTCTTTTATTTAATGAGAGTTGATTTGATATAGCGTTTCTCAAATTGGTGAGATACAGTTTTAGATCCCCCCTAACCCCCCTTAATAAGGGCAGGGCTGTTTCATTCTCAATAGACACGGGGACGCAGAGACACGGAGACACGGAGACACGGGGATAGGGGCTTTTAAGCGGCGTTGAAACAAATATCATCTCAGAGCTTAACGACGCTTATTAGCTGAAAAATCGGCAAATTTTGACAAATTTCACTGTTCCTCTATGTCTATTACTCCCATTCTCTCTAAATCGTTAATATACTATACTTTGAAATAGCCCTGCCCTTAATAAGGGGGGGGGAACTGCTTAAAGGGAGGTTTCAAAGTCCCCCTTTTTAAGGGGGATTTAGGGGGATCGTAAATCTACCTCATCAAGATGATAAATGCTATAAAATATAGAAAAATATGTAAATTAAAATCTAACTTTTTGACAAATTTTTATTTTATTGGAATTATTAATCATGGTATTGAGAATATTAATTGTAGATGATAATAGAGATACCCTCAAAAGATATGTTAAGTCTTTAAAACGTAGACTCAGATTAGAATCTTTTAATTTTGGTACAACACAGGATTTAGACTCTAAATCGCCCATAGAAATAGAGGAATGTGATTCAGTTATCGCAGCACTTAAAAAACTAAGAAATCAACCATTTGAAATTCTAATTGTTGATTTAAAAATTCCAGGTTCATCTGGGGAAGAAATGGGTGGATTAGAATTAATAGATGAGTCAGTAGATCTCGATCCACTTCGTCCTATTATTGTCATCACTGGTTATGCAAATGTAGAATTAGCAAGGCGAACTTTGACTAAAGGTGTGTTTGATTTTATAGAAAAATCTGCCACAGCAATTGAGGATTTAGTATCAGCAGTTCAAAGAGCTATAGATACTCGTAACGAAAAAATTAGGCGAGTGGGAAACCCTTTTACACCAATGACAGGTTTGGAACCTACTGTTTTTGGCGGCAGAACACAGGAACTCCAATTTTTTGAAGATAAGCTCAATAGAGCAATTTATAGTAAATACCGGGAACACTTTCTCATTCTCGGTGATTGGGGAATTGGTAAATCAACATTGTTGAGGGAATATAAAAAAATATGTCAAAGTCGTGGGTATATTTCATGTATTGTTCCCATCGAACCTATTCAAAAAGATACGGGTTTGCTAGAGGTTACTCGTATTATAATAGAAGGGATTTTACATGATTTACCTTATCCTGTCGATCGGTTCAAGAAAGTTCTTGAATTCTTTAATTCTCTTGAAATTAAGATACTGGGAACTGGAGTAAAGTTTGAGCGCAGCAATAATAATAACCAGGAAATAATATCACCTAAAGCTTTTTTACGAGATACTCTCAGCAAACTATGGGAAGACATTGAAGATAAAACCGATGTATTTGTTATCCTGCTTGACGACTTAGAAAATTTGGCAGCAGTTCCAGAGATTTTGATGACATTAAAATCAGCACTAACAGATTCACTTATGGAAACTAAAATTCTAGTTGGTTTGGCATCAACTTCTACAAATTGGGTAGAGATAACATCTGTTCAAAAACACCATCCCGTCTCTAGATACTTTTTGTCTAGAGTCGAACTGACTTCCTTAACTGAAAAAGAAGTTAAAGAAACCATCCGAGAGTCTCTTGCTGGAACAGGAGTTTCATTCAGTCAAGAAGTTATGCAGAATATATTAAAATATTCTGGCGGACATCCATTCGAGATGCAATTACTGTGCTATCACCTTTTCAGTAATCATCTGTCAAGATATGTAGAAATTGATATTTGGGAGAAAGCTTTACAAGCAACTGTGAGAGATGTGGGAAATGCTATTTTTGAAAAGTGGTGTTCTGATCTGAGTGTTGATGAAGCAAAAGTTCTAAGGATACTTGCAGGAAATGATAATTCTGTAACACTTGAAAAGCTAACTGCTACTTTTGAGGTAGAAAACTTGATGATTCCTATGAAGTATTCAGTTGAAGAAGTATTGAAAAGTCTTTTGCAACGAAAGCTCATAGATAGAGATATTTATGGTAATTATGTAGTCAAGGATCGGATGTTTTGTACCTACCTCATTACTCATCTAAATTACCCATTAGTCTAGAGGGCAGCAGGATAGCATCTTCTATTATCTGGACTTACGCAAACTATCAAACTATACACCATTTGTAGGGGCGGTTTCCTAACTATCACAGAAATATTACAATTGAAATAGGATTACTATATTATGATTTTGCCCCCCTAGCCCCCCAATTTTGGGGGGAATAAAACTCTAAAAGTCCCCCAGGATTGGGGGATGCGCGGGGGCTTTACCAGAACTAAACAATCGTGCATTCATACTTTAAATAATTTTGCCCCCCTAGCCCCCCAAATTTGGGGGGAATAAAACTCTAAAAGTCCCCCAGGATTGGGGGATTTAGGGGGCTGTTTCATGGCTATTATTTATCTCGTAGCGATCGCTAATTTCTAACTCAAAAATTCTCTAAAGTAAACTTAACCAAAACTTAACATTAATATAGGATAATCGATCGACGGACAAATCTGTCTGTAAAAAAACACAAAACTAATAGCTTAATAGCTGATAGCTGACAACTGAATGCTTACCCAACTGACAACCACTAAATATCTCTAGAGAAAAGAACACCATGGACAGACGTAAATTTATTAAAAATTCATCTCTATTTGCTCTCTCCTTAGCCGGAGCAAAATTAGCTAATTTAACATTCTCACCCCAAACATTAGCTCAGGTAAAAGAACTAAAATTTGGCATTATTTCTACCGAATCTCAAAGTAATCAAAGACCAATTTGGGAACCATTTATCAAAGCATTTTCTGACTCTATTGGTTTACCAGTTAAAGCATTTTATGTGACTCAATATGTAGCAGTAATTGAAGCTATGCGAACTGGAGATATCCACCTAGCTTGGTATGGAGGAAAATCCTATATTGAAGCAGCAGCACGCGCTAAAGCTGAAGCATTTGCCCAGGTAGTAGATACAGAAGGTGGTAAAGGTTATTACTCTCATTTAATTACTAACAAAAATAATCCTATAGTTGCTCAAGCTAAAGCAATGGGAGGCGATAAATATGTAATTAAAAATGCAAGTAATTTAACATTTGCTTTTAACGATCCGAACTCTACATCCGGTTTTTTAGTACCGAGTTACTATGTTTTTGCTCAAAACGAAGTTGACCCCAAAAAAGCATTTAAACGCTTAATTTTTTCCGGCAGTCACGAAGCAACAGCTTTAGCAATAGCCAATAATCAAGTAGATGTAGCTACTAATAATAATGAAGCTTTAGACCGACTCCAAAAAACAAATCCAAAAGCAAGAGCTAATATAGAAATTATCTGGACTTCTACTTTAATTCCTAGCGATCCAATTGCTTATCGTAAAGATTTACCAGCAGATTTAAAACAGAAAATTCGCAACTTTTTCTATAACTATAAAGAAGCAAAAGTTCTCCAACCTCATGGTTGGTCTGGCTTTGCTCAAGCAAATGATAAAATCTGGAATCCAGTTCGGGAATTAGACCTAGCTAAAAAGATTTTAGAATTAGAAAATAAGGAAAAGATGAGTGCTAAAGATAAACAACAATTAGAGGAATTTCGCCAACAATTAAAGGCTATAAAAAGTAATTAAATTACCCTAGTTATACCATGTTTGGTAAAACAGTCATAATTAGGCTCATAGTTGGGCTTTAGCCAATATCAAGCTCGTCAAGTCACCAAGCCAAGGATTGAAATCCTTGGCTAATAGTTTAAGTCATCTTAAGATGACTCTTGAGATAACTCTTGAGGAGTATGCCATCTTTTTCATCTTTATTATATCGTGTTTAATTAGTGCAACTATTAACGTTAATATCATGTTCTCATTGACATACTCCCGACGTTGCGCTAACGCGACATGACGATGACGAACGCGGGATTCTTCAGTCAGAAAAAAAAGCTGACTGCTGTTTATACAGAGGTGATGTCCTCCCCCTGTGTTTAGAACAATTAAAATCTATTTATTTGTAATTGTCAATAGCTATAAATTCATATACTACAATATAAGATGTATACTACAAAGAGAAAATCCCCGATGAACAACACAGATAGCGCCCGGCTTTCCCATACGGCGCTCCCCTCCGGGAGAGCGCGGGACTTCCCGCCGGGGGAGTTAAATAACTGTAATAAAAAATCTTTCCCCAACCTGGTAGGGACGTTGCATGCAACGTCCCTACATTGCGGTTAATTAATGTTACTTGATAAGTAGAACGGTGCAAAAAAACAGCAAGTTAGTAACTAAAAGTAAATTTGCCAAAAACTCTCTTCCCTTCTGCCTCCTGCCTTCTGCCTCCTGCCTTTTCATAACGATAATTTTCAACACCAACCTACTTATTAAGATGTTGGTAGTGCGGGCATCTTGCCCGCGAAGGATATACCTCACACCTGATAAAATCTGCTGTCAAACACTATCAGTAACACTACTAAAATTAAATGCCTTCACCCTTAGTCCAGGCAAAACACTATCACCATAACGTTGTACTTTACTCACCGCATCCACATCTCGCAACATATCAGGCAAAATCTGATTAAACCGCAAATTTTTAATCGGATAAGCAATCTTACCATCCTCAATCCAAAAAGTACCATCCCGTGTCATACCAGTCATCTCCAATGTCCGAGGATTAACATAACGCACATACCACGAACGATTTACCAAAACAGCTCTTTCCGTCTGAGCAATTAAGTCGGCCAAACTTTGTTCAGAACCCTCCATCACCACTGGAAACATATAACCCGTAGGTTCCTTACCATTTTGTGCTGCCCAATAACGACTATAAGATAAAGTCTGTGGCACACCATCCTTAATCACCTCCAGATAATGATTACTCAACCCACTACTAGAGAAAGTCTCCAACTGCAACAAAGGATGTCCTGGATAGCGCTGCATCTGGACTAAAGGACTAAACATTTTTTCTCCAACTCGGTTGCCCACTGGTTTACCTGTTTCATCAGTACGCGACATAAACGATCGCCCCTCATCTGCCGCCCGTGCATCTAAATTAAATATTAGCCAAATTAATAGGTTGTCTAAAGCTGCCCCACTGAAAATCACAGGATAAACACCAGGACTAATTTCTCTAGGTTGGCGAGAGGCAAAAGCTCGGTTTATCAATTCCTCCGTTAGAGTTTCAATAGGTAATTGGTTTATTCCGCAGGCAGTGCTACGACTCCAACTAGAGCCATTTTCAATTCTTGCCGTAAAACTAAAATCTGCTCTTGTATATTTACTATAGGCACGTAACCCAACCGAGTTGGCGATCGCCCCTAAAAATGTATCTGTACTGAGAGTTCCGGAACCATCAACTCCTGCGTTGGCACTCATAGCACATACCTGTTGTACTATTTTTCCTCGCTCTAGTGGGGAGATAGTAGCAGTCAACTCATCAAAAGCAGGAGTACGTTTTTCATATTCTTGAGGTTCAAGTAGTGGCACCCATTCCGGATCTTGTGGAGCAATGCGGGCAAGTTCCTCCGAAGTGCGAATAGTAGATGTAATAGCATCCGAGTCTAATTCTGTAGTGGAGGCAGTGGCACTGCGAGTTCCGAAATAACTGGTAATATTGAGTTCAAATTTTGTTTTAGTAATATTCTGACTAATTTGATTTTCTGAGTAGCGACTTAGGGATGATTCGTTGTTGTTCAAACTGACGACAATACCCTCTGCCTCAGATTTTTTTATAGTTGTTTCTAATAAAGATAAAGCTTCATCTTCACTAAGAAGATTTGGTTTAATGGCTGTAGTCATTTCAGTTATCAGTTACAGCACTTACCGCTGTTATAAAGTACTTATATTTATGGTTTTAGGGAACAGGGAACAGGGAACAGGGAACAGGGAATAGACAAAAAATATTCCCGATTCTCAGTTATACCTCATTAGTAAAAAATCTACTGTATTATATCAAATCCGCTTAATTCGGTATCAAAAATGTTCCATCTCCCTATCTCCCCATCTCTCCATATTACACACTTGCTTTTATCTTTTATTTTGCAGGTTTAATACCCCACCGTCTACACGGTGCTTAAAATTGCTTGGAGTTAGTAGACACGGAGTTGCCAGTCGTTGAATCTATATGTAATTTTCCCTTCCGCCTTCCGCCTTCTGCCTTCTGCCTTCTGCCTTCTGCCTTCTGCCTTCTGCCTTCTGCCTTCTGCCTTCTGCCTTCTGCCTTCTGCCTTCTGCCCTCTGCCTTATTCAAGGCTTTGTAGTAACAGCCTCAATTCTTTGTCTGGATTGATTTACATAGGTTGTCGATCTATAAAAATTGAAGTATAATTGTAATATGAAAGGCACTCACCTGAATTAGTTGTTTTATAGAGTGCCTGGCTCAAAAAATTAAGTCATAATGAGGATTATATCATGGTTAGTTATGTTGGTATTCAATCCACTCATTTTCCCAATGAAATAATTTCAGAAATTCAGCCATTAGTACCGTTAGAAATTAAAATTGAATGTCTAAAAACTGTTGGGGTTAGTAATACTCCCCAAATAATTTATCGCACATCAAAAGGACGGTGCAGCACTTTTTTATCTAAGGCTCAATTTCTCAATTGTTTACTCTGTTTTTTGCAAATTAAACAGCACAAAATAGGCAAAATTAAAAGTTATAATTTTCAACATTCTGGCATAAATATTAATACTGAAAATGGCAAGTATTTGATTGTTTATCCAGAAATTAATGCTTTTCTAGAACGATATAATCGGGCAGCATTAGAAAAATTAGAAGTCGAATTAACTGCTATTAGTGCTGTGGTTAGAAATCCGATGAAAGGAACTGTTGCTGAAGTGAATAATATTGGTTGTAGTTGTGCAGATATGATTTATCGTCGCACAATTTGTAAACATCAAATTGCAACTCAGTTACATCTACAGTCAAATGGATGGGGTTCTTTGACAGAATATTTACAACACAATAATGTAGGAGAAAAGTGGGAGGAAAAATTATTAGCTATGGCTAAAGTTGCGAAATCAGATTTAGGGTTATAAGTGTAATTTATCTACACTGACGCTAAGGCTTTTCAGTAATTTTCGTGGTATCAAGGGATAAAAATTCGCATTGTCCCTTGATAGTATTCAATATCTATCGCAATTTCTACTAAGCGGTTGAGGCAACGCTCTCGATAATTTGAGTCTGCTAGGAGTCGCTCGACATTAGCAACCGTTAATACAGGAAGGGAAGTCGGAGTATTTTCTTCACGAATTACTTGCTCCAAAGAATCTTTGCCTTTCATGTTTCGGTTAGCAGTTAACAAAATCATTTGATTAGCTTGTGCAAACCGCCAAACTTCGCGATCGCTACTATTCATGGGCAACTCCACTTCGGAAAAACTAACAAAACGAATATCAATCAAATCTAGCCACCCACTAGCTGTAAGACTCCCCAGTAGAATCAAAGCAGGCCCATTAAGATTGTAATCTATTAAAAAGTTCATGCTTTTGATTCCAGTAAAGCTTTAGATGCTTGAAGTTTAGCGCGGATAGCTTCTGTTCCTGGTTTTGGGGGTATGGTAGCGATGCGGGCCAACAACGGTCCATTTTTTGCCTCCCAATATTTTTGGAGAGTTTCTGCTTCAGTTAGCACTGTTTGATATTCTGCCTCAACCTCCGGACGATGAGCTTCAATGTAAGATAAAGCTGCTTGAAGTTGCTCGTCTGTGAGACATAGCATACTGCTGATGAAGTGGGGTGGATACTGAGCCGTTAAATAGTCCATGATGTCGTAGATGGTTATGCGAGTCCCTGCAATTGTTAATCCTCGTTCTGTGAGCACAATCGCATTTTGTTGACTGGATAAAGGAATCATATTAAGAAAGACCTTTGAATTTATCTTAAAAATTATATTTTAACCGCAAATTTTGGGCTATGTTATGTATTGCTTCGAGGTTCCTTGCTTTTCAAGACACAGCAAAACCTGTATATTTACGTTTATAGGGTGCATGAAAAGCTAGAACAATATCTGATGGTGGCACTCCTAAATCTACCAATTCACTAGCAATGCCAATTTCTGTACCATCATGTTGTATCCAGATTTTTTCATTTTTAATATCTATTTGTAAAACACAACCCCGTACTCTTCTATTACCATGCCAACCTACATTTATAAGTTGATAATGGTCCCGTTCTTCGTCAAAAATGACTTGAACTTCTATATCTCCATAAGATGGTTTATATTGACTATAGTCGGTAATAATCTTTTTGATATTTGCTCGATATTTAGCTAATTTTTCCATTGCACAATTACCTCCCTATTGGGATCGTATATGATTAATTTTATTTGATTTTCTTCAACAACTATTTGAGTAAATATAAGAGTGAAAAAACTTTCATAAGTATCTTCAGACACAGCTAGATAGAGAGTTCTTTCTGGTTGACTTCTCCTTAATACTGTACGGTAGTTAATAAATTGCCCCAAAGCACTATGAAATTCATAAATTAGGGATTGTCGAACAAAACTTTTGATTTCAACAGCTATTTTTTTTCCATCTTTTTCTGCACCAACAAGTTTTTCTGCACCCAAATCGACATACATATCAACTCCTCCGAATTCTAAAAAAAGAGGGTCATCAGTGATAATCCAACTTTCTTTGATTAAGGCGTTTTTTACAACATCATGGAAAATGTCTTTTGCAGGCATAATTATATATTAATACTTGACAATTATTTGATACTATTATATAATTTTTTTCGTCTTCTCTGGTAAGCTTTATACTTCTCCAATTTTGTGAATTTAACTAATGTTAAAAATCTTAAGTCTTAAATCTTTTTCCAATAATTTTTAAGTAGTAGCGAACTGACACATTTATAAAATGGTTAATTGTGCGTTATGACAGCTGTCTAAAGCCCCCTAATGGACTACAGTCAAAACTACAGGTAGAATTTTTAGAATCTGGCTGTGGTTGGTTACCCTAATTGGTTATGGCAGTTGGACGAAGAATACAAAAATTTACATTGGGAAGTCAAAAATATGATATAATTCCTCTTAGAATCAGAGTATTTTCGCTGTCAATGTTATCTTGTGGTTGACCTATTCCTAAATGACTGGTCTTTTTTGATGATGTAAATAACAATTTGAGGAGGTAGTAAGATTTATGATGCCTTTCGACTTAGATAGTACTAATAATCAAAAATTACCTGGATATGAAGTTCTATCCCCAAATTTATCTCAGGGGGAAAAATTTCAATACCAAATTCTTTTAGTCGAAGAAGATGATAACTCTCATCTCGAAATCAAAACAACAGTATATACAGGAACTAAAAAGTATTTAAAAGAAAAGTTGCCAGGAATAGGAAATGAAAAAATAGACAATTTTCCCCATGAGGGATTAGACATGAAGGCAGTGATGAAGTTTAAGAAAAAGAGCTTAGATGATAAGATGTTTATCAATCAATATCATGCTTTGCGGAGGCTTCTGGCAGCGAGAAAATTATCTCAATTGATTGCTGAGACATGGCTCAGGGATGATCAAATAGAAGCGACTATTGATGAAAAGACATCATTAGTAGACCCAACAATTAGTAGTAATCAAGAGACAGAAATAAAAGAGGAGAAAGTATTAACATTAAAGATTATTAGGAAACTATTTCTGAGTGCTAATAGACCGCCAGATCGTACTAAGTCTGAATCTTCAGCAACTAAATCTGACTGTCAAATGATTATCAAGAAAAATCAAGAAAGTTGGCGAAATATCTGTTTGAATTTGTTGTTTTGTGGACAAGCTTATTACAAAAAAGGCGATCGATATATAGAAGTATTAAAGAGTCCGATTATTTCCACTTATGAAGCGTCTTGTTTTTTCAGTTTCCAGGTAGTTTGGAACAGCTTTGTAGGGACTTTGGAAGAGATTCAGCAGGTAGGAAAGAATCAACCTCCTTTTTACAGAGTTTTCATTCCTTACCCTCAACGTCCTAATGTAGTAGAAAAGGTAGATTGCGATGACGATGGACTATTTCAACCCATACTAACTGCCGATACAATCAAAAATTGGGCCTATTCCCAGGATATAGTACGGAAACCAAAATCTACAGAATTCCCATTTGCAAAGAAAAAGTGGAACTCAAAAGACGGCATCCATATAGAATATGTTTCGCCACCTTATCCTTATTTACCAATGAGTTGTGCTACCTAAGTTAAGCTCTAATTAACAATAAGTAAGCAAACTGATCAAATTAACTCGATCGCCTAACGATAATTTTGTCACTATTAATGTTATATTGCGGTTAGTTTGGCTATCTGTAATTAAAGCATCCATCGGTAGCGTCAAATCAAGTAATATTTTTCACAGTTTTCCTGATGATGAAAAAATATGTAGTAGAAAGCTTTAGTAAATAGTTAAAGATGAACTAAACTTTAGATAAAGTTAGAGTTTAATTATCTACGGAATCTCCGGAGTTTACTAGCAAACATATGCACAACAAAAATGGTCAACTAAGGTAACAAGCAGAATTATATCTGTCTATTGACCTCTCTGAAGCTTATCTTGCTCAGATAATTGAGTTTATTGGGTCTGAAATTTAATATTTGGCTCAGATGATCCAGACATGGATAGTTAGTCATATGTTATTAAAAATGTTGTAGAGCTTAAGGAAAAGTTATCTCAGGAGATAGTGAACAAGATTGTTTGGGATAATCCCAGATGTTTTGATCGCATTTGAGGCAAAATCCACGAGATTTATGATGACTAAAATGCTAAAAGGATATTCAATTATTGATGCTGATTCCCACGTTATTGAACCTCCTAGTATGTGGGCTGAGTATCTCGATCCAGAATTTAAGCAGTTTGCCCCTTCAGCAGAAATGAAAATTAAAGGGGAAAAAATTGCGGACAAAATATCTGAACAATTGCAGGAGATAGGAAATAAGCAGATGATGGAAGCTCACCCCAATGCTTATTTTCATGGCTACCACTCCGAGTCTCATATCCAAGAAATGCTGCTGATGGGGATCGATCTGGCATTCCTTTATCCAACTCATGGATTGTTGCTTTGGGGTATCAATACTATGGAACCTGAAGTTGCAGGAGCTTTCACTCGTGCCTACAATACTTGGTTATTTGAAGAATTTTGTAGTTACGATCCAGAACGCTTGAGAGGAGTGGGCGCAATTAATCTTCATCAACCAGAGAAGATGGTGTTAGAATTGCATCAAATTGCTAAATATGGTGCTAAAGCAGTTTTTTTACGGCCTAATCCCATAAAAGGAAGATTGTTGAGCAACCCTGCTTATGAACCTTTTTGGGCAGAGTGTGAAAAATTGAATATAGCTATCGGTATTCACGAAGGTGCTCATAGTTGTCTACCAACTACAGGTGCTGAAAGATTCCAGACTCATTTTGCTCTTCATGCTTGCTCCCATCCCATGGAACACATGATGGGTTTATTAGCTTTAATTGAAGGAGGAGTACTGGAACGCCATCCCTGTCTGAGAGTGGGATTCCTGGAATCAGGTTGTGGTTGGCTTCCCTATTGGTTATGGCGACTGGATCAAGAATACGAAAATCTGTATTGGGAGGTGAAAGATACTATTAAAATAAGACCGTCAGAATATTTTCGTCGTCAGTGTTTTGTTTCTATTGAACCCTCTGAGCCTTATATTTCTCAGATTATTGAATATATTGGCTCTGACAATTTAATCTTTGGCTCAGATTACCCTCACATTGATCATCAATCAGATATTGTCGATCAATTGGTAGGGCTTGAGAAAAATTTATCGAAAGAAACGCTGAAAAAGATTACTTGGGATAATCCTGCTCGCTTTTATAGTCTAGTCTGAAATTATTATCCTGATTGTTAACCATTAGAACTAATAGGAGTTAGAAAATGACATCTTCTTATACACACAATTCTATTCATAGCTTGAAATCCAATTTATCTGTTAGCCAACCCATGGTAAATTGTTATGAGCTAAAAGATATAGAAAGAGACGAAGTAAATATTGATGAATACATCTTTCAAATACTGCTATATGAGGATAACAAATTTAAATTAGTGTATGGAAAGAAAAAAAATATATATGGAAAATATAACATAGATTCTTTATCTTCAGGAGTAAAAGTCGATGAAAGTTTTGTTAAAAAAGGAGATATTGAATACCCAACTGTGTTTTTTTTACTAAAATGTCGTAAATTATCTCAGCTTATAGCTTCTACTTGGCTTAATCCGGAAGTAGACGATCTCTCATATAATCAAATAACATTGACCAGAAAAATATTGGATTCATATAATATTTTCCCGCCGGAGACTTGGTGGGTAAATGATGACTATGAACTCGAAGAATTAAAAGGTCAGTTGGAAGGAGACATTAAAAATCTGCTTTATTGCATTACACCTACACACGTAAGTTATCGGTCAATATCTTTAGTCCTTTTATTGTGTGGGCAAGCATATTACAAAAATTCGGATGATGATACTTGGACAAAAATTTGTGACCCCATCTTTACTACCTATGAAACTATTTGGGAGTATGGATTAGATATATCTTGGGATACATATTATGCTACTAGGATAGATATTTCCCAAGCAGGAGCAAGACCATTACCTCCTTTTACCTCAGTTGTTCTAAGCTATCCTCCGAAACCCAATGAGTTTTCTCTTTCAGATGACAAGATTGCAAGCTGGGTTAATTCAAATGAACATGAGCATGGTGAAAATAAGTTCCCATTTTATCCCAAGCAATTCATAGACACAACAAACCAGACTGAAACAGATCAATGGAAGCGGAAGGATTTACAGTATATCACTCCTCCCTATCCTTATATTCCTCTTAGCTGTATGTAATTAAAACATCGATAGGTATCGCTAAATTAAGTAATGGTTTTCACAGTTTCCCTGATGATGAATGATGAATAAATATTTACTAAAAGACTTTGGTAAATACTTAAAGATGAACTAAACTTGTAGATAAAGTTAGAGTTTAATTATCTACGGAATTTCCAGAGTGTACTAGCAAACATATATACAAAAATAGTCATCAAGGTGACAAGCAGAATTATATTTGTGTATCATGTAGTCGCCAGTTCCTTATTTTGTAGCTGTGCAACAAAGCCGTTTTCAACTAATTTTTTTATTATTTGACAATAATTTTAGGAGGAAGTAAAACTTATGATCCCTGTTTCTTTAGTTAATAATCAAAAATTCTTAGGCTGTTCAGACAAAAGTGTAAGCGAGAAACAATCTCCGCTATATCAGATACTTATAGTTGAAGAAGAAACTGAAGAACCTAATTCTCTATCTCCAAATCTAGGGTTAAAAACAAGAGTATATACAGGTAACAAAGCAGAATTAAAACGCAAATTTGAAAAAATAAGTCAAGACATAGATAACTTGCCTAATGAGGGAGTAAATATGGATGATGTAATGTCCCTCAAGCTCTATGAATCATTAGCTGAAAAAGATAAGTTGCTTTTTATAGATCAGTATTCTGCTGTGCGAAGACTTCTGCAAGTGAGAAAAATATCTCAATTGATTGCCCAAACGTGGTTAAAGGATTCAAAGGATAAGAATATGGATATTATCACGAAACTTTTACTTCGTGGTAATGAACCACCAGATAAACATATAATAAAAAATAAAGATAGACAGATAATAATGAGTGAGGACACAAAAAACAGACAGATGATTATAATCCCAAGCCAAGAACATTGGCAAACCATCTGTTTAAATTTGTTCTTTTGTGGACAAGCTTATTTGAAACAAGACAATAAGTTTTATCAACTAAATCCCTATGGCTCGATTATGTCCACTTACGAATCGGCTTCTTTGTATATTTTGGAGATAGGTTGGGACAGCTTTGCAGGTGTTATGAAAGAGATTCAGCATACGGGTGTAGCCAATCCTCTACCCCCTTACTACAAAGCAGTAATTCCTTATCCTCCACGCCCTGATGTAGCAGATGAAAAAGGAGAAAATGAATTATCCAAACCTATACTTACTGATAAGATGATCAGAAGCTGGGCAAAAGCAGATGATGTAGGAGGAAATTTGCCATTTTGTGAGCAGAGATGGAATCCAGACGATGGAATCAACATTAAATATGTTGTTTCTCCTTACCCTTATATGGTAGCGAGTACTTGTAGTTAAATTAAGCCTTAATGAAAAAATAAGCCATAGTGAGCAAAGTGCTAAACTTCATTCTGTCAACTTACCTTATGGCTTACTAATTAAGAGCTTATGCAAACTAACTACCAAATCACCAAAAGAATCTATGAAAGTCCTAACTCCTTAATCTATCGAGCTACTTTAAATGAAAATAATAACCCGATTATTCTCAAAGTACTCAAAGAAAACTACCCTACTGCTTCCGAACTCACCCGCTACAAACAAGAATATGAAATTACTCGTTCTTTAAATGTAGATTCTATTATTAAAGCTTATGACTTACAGCGATATGAAAATAGTTTAGCAATACTCTTAGAAGACTTCGGCGGTCAATCTCTAAAATTACTAATATCTCAATCTCAATTAAACTTAGAAAACTTTCTAACCATCGCTATTAAAACAACAGAAAGTCTAGCAGCAATTCATAAATATAATATTATCCACAAAGACATTAACCCCTCAAATATTGTCTATAACCCCCAAACAAAACAACTAAAAATCATCGACTTTGGCATATCTACCCGTTTATCCCAAGAATTTCTCACAGTCGTTCCCCCTAACCAAATAGAAGGAACTTTAGCATATATCGCCCCAGAACAAACAGGTAGAATGAACAGAGGTATAGATTATCGTAGCGATTTTTATTCCCTGGGCGTAACTTTCTATGAACTTTTAACCAATAAACTACCTTTTGAAACAACAGACCCCATGGAGTTAGTTCATTGTCATATTGCCCAACAACCATTATTAGTAAATGAACTAATTCCCAACATTCCTAATTCTGTCTCTAATATCATCAACAAACTATTAGCAAAAACCCCAGAAGAAAGATATCAAAGTGCTTGGGGAATTAAAGCAGATCTACAAACCTGTCTAGAGCAATTCAATACTATAGGAGAAATTTCAGACTTTCCTTTAGCAACTCAAGATATTTGTGAGAAATTTCAGATTCCTCAAAAACTCTATGGTCGAGAAAAAGAAGTCGAGCAACTATTAACAACATTTGAAAAAGTCAGCCTTGGAACAGCAGAATTAATCCTAATTTCTGGTTATTCAGGAATTGGCAAATCAGCATTAGTCAATGAAATTCATAAACCCATTATAAAGCAACGAGGAAAATTTATAAGTGGAAAATTCGACCAACTCCAGAGAGATATTCCTTATTCAGCTATTTCTCAAGCTTTTCAAGAGTTAATCCGTAAATTGCTCTGTGAACCAGAAATTACTCTGCAAACTTGGAAAAATCAACTATTAGAAGCTTTAGGAAATAACGGTAAAATTATTATTGATGTAATTCCCGAACTAGAAAAAATCATCGGTAAACAACCACAATTTGAACAATTAGGAGCTACTGAAAGTCAAAATAGATTTAATTTATTCTTTCAAAGATTTTTGAATGTTTTCTGTAAAAAAGAACATCCTTTAGTAATCTTTATTGATGATCTACAATGGGCAGATTTATCATCTCTGAACTTAATTGAGCAATTAATGTCAGATGATGAGAACCAATATTTTCTTTTAATTGGAGCATATAGAGATAATGAAGTTAGTCCTACCCATCCTCTAGTACGGACTTTAGAGAAAATTAAGACTGCACAAGTACCAGTATCGGAAATTACTCTTGAGTCCTTAAAAATTAATCATATTAATCAATTAATTGCCGATACCCTAAGTTGCTCTACAGACATTACCAAACCTTTAGCGGAATTAGTTGCCAAAAAAACAGGAGGCAACCCATTTTTCCTGACTCAACTGCTTGATTCTTTATATCAAGAAAATTTATTAGTCTTTAACTCTCATAAGCAACAAGATAATCGACAAAGTTATTGGCAATGGGATATAGAAGAAATTGAAAGAGTTTCTATTACAGACAATATAGTTGAATTGATGGTAGGTAAAATTGAAAAATTGGATGAAAAAACTCAACAAGTTCTTAAATTAGCAGCTTGCATTGGCAATAAATTTAATTTGGAAATCCTGGCTATCGTTAATAATAAATCTCAAACAGTAACAGCTAATGAATTACAATCTGCGTTACATGAAGGGCTGATTTTTCCCTTGAAAAATAA
>NZ_JAAHHG010000015.1 GCF_010692555.1 Okeania sp. SIO3B5
CTTCTAAGAATGTCCGGAATTGTCTCCAACCTAAATCAGAAATTGCTCTGGATAATTTACGGTTTTTAACCATTCCAGAAACGTTGTTATACTTCTAAAACAATTGTTTGGTTTTCACGAATTATTTTAGTAGATAATTTATGTAGAAAATCAGTCCTTGTATCTTTCAGCTTGGCATGTAATTTAGCTACTCTAACCCTGGCTTTTTCATACCTTTTAGAGCCTTTAGTTTTATGAGATAATGGCTTACTTAACTTTCTTAACTTCTTAATTCGTTTTTTGAGTGGTTTTGGTGCATCAATCTTTGTACCGTCACTAAATGTAGCAAAAGTTTTAATACCTAAATCTATGCCTACTGAATTATCAGTTTTAGGTAATATTTCTGGTTGTATTTCTACTACAAAACTCAAGAAATATCTATGAGCGGAATCTTTGATTACTGTTACTGATGATGGAGCAGCAGGTAACTCTCTTGACCATACAATTTTCAGCTTTCCTATCTTGGCTAAATAGATTTTATGTTGACCAACTTTAAATCCTCACGAGTGTAAACCTAGCAGTTTGCTTTGACTTTCTACTCTTAAATTTAGGAGGTTTAACAGGTCTACCTTTTCTCTCACCTTTAGTCGATTTGAAAAAGTTAGAGCAACGCCTGGTTTAAATCATTCAAAGATTGCTGCAATGGTATAGCAGAAACTTCTGATAACCATTCTCTATATTCAGCCTTCTTAGCTTGAGTTATAAACTGTTTTTGTAGTTCAGATAAGTTAGGTTTCTTTTCTCCTGATTTATACTTTTGTTGGCAGCAAGCTAGACTATCATTCACTCGCCACACGAACACAACCAAATAGCTTGGCTAATCGGTATTTTTGTCCCGGTGTTGGATATATACGATACTTAAATCTAGCTTTCATAATTCCTATTTAAACTAACAGTATGATAACATATTTATAGAAATAAAATCAACTAAAAAGTCGCCCGCTTATGGACGAGGCTTTAAACCCAATTTTCTGGTAAGTCCTTATAGTATCTGATTGTGGTTGTTAAGTGAACTGAACATAATTTTAAGTTTCAACTAAAGATTTGTTTTCTTGTTGAGTAGGTTTGATTGGTGTGGAAATAATTTTTCTGCCACTCGTAGCTTGTTTTTTTTCTAAATCTGGTTGGGTCGATGGGAGCTATTAACTCCGCACCTCCCAGTTAGATCCGGACGTGCCCATTTCTGTGCATCCGGCTCCCGACAATCTGTACACCATATCGGATATGGGTATCATTGCTTCATGTGGATGTACTGATGACAGCTACACAGAACAGAATATATTGTCACTAATGACTTGAGCCAATCTTCTATAGATGATGTAGAATTTGAGTCACAAACTAGATGGAAAATAGAAGATATCAACCGAGAAATTAAGCAATTAACAGGACTTGAGTTTTGTCAATGTCCTAGGGCGAGAATTCAAAAAAACCATATTGCTTGTGCCATGCTGGCGAGTGAATCATTTAAAAGGGTTAGCAGGGAAAATGGGAAAAACTATTTACCAAATCAAATATGAATTGTTGTCTAATTATTTAATAAATGAACTGAAATATCCTTCAATTAAAATTAAGGTTATTTAACTTTTTAACAGTTGGATTTTGGTGAGAAAATTTAAGCGACCGCATAAAAAATTAGCTAGCGTTAGCGGAGCTTTGCGTCAGCAATCGCTCTATTTACCATGCGCTATATATAGTGTCTTTGCGTAAGTCCTGTATTAAAATCATCCCGCATTTATGCAACGCCCTCTCTACCATTACCTCACCTGTTACCTAATCTCTCGAAAGAGATGAGTATGTTGAGGATTATAAAGACCAGAACGCCCTACTTTTTCCACTTTCTCCAATGCCGGACTAATAACATATAGAGTTGTTCTGACTAACTGTTTCTCCTCAGTAACAACAGCCATTTTCTCCAAAGGTACAACCCAAATCTGTTCATCAGGCCATCCCAAACGATAACATATTGCAATAGGTATTTGAGGCGAGTAATGTTCTATCAACTTTTGTTGTGCTTCCCAAACATGACGAGCGCTCAAATACAAACATAAACTCGCCCCGTGAGCAGCCAAACTACTCAACTCTTCACTAGGAGGAACTCCTGTAGCTTTTCCACTAATCCTAGTTAATATAATTGTCTGTACCAACCCAGGTACAGTCAACTCCACTTTTAACTTAGCTGCTGCATCCTGAAATGCGCTAATTCCCGGCACAATTTCAAAATCAATTTCTGCCTCTGCCAAAAGCTGCATTTGCTCATAAACCGCCCCATATAAACTTGGATCTCCAGAATGGAGACGTACTACAGAACAACCTTTTTTCACTCGGTCTATCATTAGAGGCAAAATATCCTCTAGGGTTTTATTTGCCGTTCCAATCACCTCAGCATCAGGACGTACATCTCGTAAAATTTGCTTAGGCACTAAAGAATCTGCATATAGAATCACATCTGCTTTCGCCAAGATTTTATAAGCCTTCACTGTTAATAGATCGGGGTCTCCTGGACCTGCCCCTACAATGTAGACTGCTGCTTCAAGACTTTCTGTATTATTCATTTATTAGTATTAGCCAAAAAATTTTTTTAATTTTGTGATTTTTCCTGATGTTAATAACTACATTCAGATAAAAGAAATGGTAGATGCACCCTGGTATAGCTCTGGACTTACTGTCTAGAGCTTTTTTTATCTCAACGTTGGTTGAAGACCCGCTTGTTTTCATCCAAGGGCTAAAGCCACTTGGCTTTCAACTGCACGTTTTTTTTGTAAATGAAGAATACCTGGCACAGGAACAAGATACTCCCACTGCTGTGCCTCGTAACAAACTTTGCCGGACAATGCACCACCACCTTTTTATGTTCATTACTAAGATTTCAGTCTTTCTGCATCTCTTCCTCCCTATACCTATTCTCTGAAGGCCATACATCAGGTAAAGGTCGCTTTAACAAATATAGCCAAGCCAAACCTGCCAACCCCAACAAAATTCCAGCTAAACTCACAAATTGGGCAATTCGCAGTGGCCCTAACATCAAACTATCAGTCCGTAATCCCTCAATCCAAATTCGTCCACTACTATAAGCTGCCATATAAACAAGAAATAAAGTTCCTACCTGAAGCCTATATCTACCCCGCAAATCTCTAAAAAATAGGAATAGTAATAGTCCAAATACCATCAAATTCCATAGAGACTCATATAAAAAAGTGGGATGAAAATAATCAAAATTTACTAATTCTGATGGACGACGTTCTGGAGGAATATATAACTTCCAGGGTAAATCAGTGGGACTACCAAAAGCCTCAGAATTGAAAAAATTGCCCCACCGACCGATGGCTTGTCCCAAAATTACAGAAGGAGCCACTAAATCTGCCAATTGCCAAAAAGAGATTTTATTAATTCTCGCAAAAATTAAAGCAGCGATCGCTCCACCAATAATTGCTCCATGAATTGCAATACCTCCTTTCCAAATTGCAATCATATCTATAGGATTTTGTTGGTACTGTTCCCACTCAAACAGAACATAGTACAACCTTGCTCCAGGAATTGCAGCTAATACCAACCAAACTACTAGATCGCCTAATAATTCAGGGTTAACATTACGTCGTTTAGCCAAATATTGGGAGAGAGTAACTCCGATTAATACTGCTGTGGCAATTAAAAGTCCATACCAACGGACTGCCAAAGGCCCCAATTCAAAAATAGTTGGACCAGGAGAAGTAAATTGAAAGCCTAAAGGCAATAAGGGAATCTCTACTGTCATAAATTTACCAAAAAATTGGGTTTAAAGCCTCGCCCTTCTAGGGCGACTTTTTAGTTGCTTTTTTTAATAAAAATGTTATCATACTGTTAGTTCAGATAGGAATTATGAAAGCTAGATTTAAGTATCGTATTTATCCAACACCGGGACAAAAATACCGAGAGCGCAAAGCTATTTGGTTGTGTTCGTGTGGCGAGTGAATGATAGCCTAGCTTGTTGTCAAGAAAAGTATAGATCGGGAGAAAAGAAACCCAACTTATCTCAACTACAAAAACAGTTTATCACTCAATCGAAAAACACTGAAGACAGAGAATGGTTATCAGAAGTTTCTGCTATACCATTGCAGCAATCTTTAAATGATTTAAATCAGGCTTATCAAAATTTTTTCCGTTCGACTAAAGGAGAGAGAAAAGGTAAACCTGTTAAACCTCCTAAATTTATGCATTAGAAAGTCAAAGCAAACTGCTAGGTTTACATGCATGAGGGTTTAAAATTGGTCAACACAAAGTTCCTAGCAACGCTAAGATTGGAAAGCTGAAAATAGTTTCGCCCGTGAGAGTTACCTGCTGCTCCATCATCAGTAACAGTAATCAAAGATTCCGCTAATAGATATTTCTTGAGTTTTGTAGTAGAAATACAACCAGAAATCTTACCTCAAACTGATAATTCAGTAGGTATAGATTTAGGCATTTCTACCTTTGCTACATTTAGTGACGGTACAAAGGTTGATGCTCCTAAGCCACTAAAGAAACGAATTAAGAAGTATCAAAAGTTAAGTAAGTCATTATCTCATAAAACTAAAGGATCTAAAAGGTATGAAAAAGCCAGGGTTAGAGTTGCTAAGTTCCATGCTAAATTAAAAGATACACTCGTCAGATTTTCTGCATAAATTATCTACTAAAATAATTCGTGAAAACCAAACAGTTGTTTTAGAAGATTTGTTTGCGAAGCATCTCCGTTGGAAACGTTTCTGGTATGGTAAAAAACCGTAAACTATCCAGAGCTATATCTGATTTAGGTTGGCGACAATTTAGAACTTTCTTAGAAGGAAAAGCTGAGAAATACGGTCGTGATTTTAGAGTAATTAGCCGTTGGGAGCCTACTTCTCAAATTTGCTCAAATTGTGGCTTTAAAGGTGGCAAGCTAGACCTGAAGGTGCGAGAATGGGAGTGTCTCAACTGCGGTGCAAAACATGTTCTTAGACGAGAATGCAGCAATAAATATATTAGTCGCTCCTTGGGCATTCGGAGACAAAAAACGGACGTGGAGGCAAGTGTAAGACTACCGCCAAGTTAGCAGCAGCCTGTGAGGCGTCAACCCGCCGAGGAGTTACGGCTCGGTAGGAATCCCCGTGCCTAACAGCCGGGGAGGATGTCAAATAGAAAAACTAATTATAAGAATACTTTAATAGCTAAAAGTCAAAAGTTAGAAATTTTGAGGAATATAGCGATCGCACAACATATATAGCAATCAGGAATCAGTTGTGAGAATTGAAGTGTTCCTTAAAAGTATAGAATATAGCAATTATTATATTAATATAGTACGTTTTTTCTTCTTCTCTGTCCCCAGATCCCAGAACCCAGATCCCGTGTTCCCTAAAAGTTTCCAATATCTCACAACTCAAATCATATTGCTATAGCAGTGATGGGATTTGTATATTTTTCTCTGACAAAAGCAATAGGGTTATATCATGTCCGGTAGCATCGGAGCGTGTATAAAATTAAGGTGACACTCTTGAGAAAACCTTCTGCCTCCTGCCTCCTGCCTTCGGACCGCCAAAGTCTAACTATTCAACCGGACATGATATTAATAGGAGAAATAAAGTAGAAAAATGCTCCCTACTTCCCATCTCCCCATCTCCCTATCTTTAACTATATAAATAGATAGCTATCAAATCAGTTCTATAGGGTATAGTTTGTAAGTATTCAGCTATTAGCAGTCAGCTAGCCTCCTCCGCAGGAGACTAGCTAATAGCTGACGTCTGAATGCTTACTATAGTTTCCCTTCTGCCTCTAAACTTCTTGAAAAATTACTGTTAAATAAAGTAAAGTATTTTGTCAATCACTTTACATCACTAATTCATAATATACCTGTAGAGAGTTACTCTTGAATTTTGACTTTAATATCTCTTTAAACATCTCAAAATTTAATCTTTTTTTAAGAACTGAAGAGTACAAAGTTCTCCCAAAAAACGATTGGTTTTGAAGACTGAAAGTATTACTGAAAAAGGTTTACAGTACTTACAGCTCTGAATGAAAATTTTTTAACCTTTAGATCGCTGAAAGCTTTAGCTAGCAATAGTTATTCCAAGAACTTTGCACTGTCTAGTTAAGAAATTAATTCTTATTATAAAATTAAGAAATTGGAAAAAATAGCCAATTATACTCAATATTGATTAAAATTGAATAATGTAAACTTAATTTTCGGGTAGTGAAGAAATATATGGAAGTATTGCAAGAACAAATTATTGCTTTGAGTAAAAAAATTGAAGCAATACACACAATTATTGAAAAACTGAACGACCGGGTATCAACCTTTATAATTAAACAGGAGGTAAATCAACATAAATCTACAGAAAATACTTCGAGTCTGATACAGCTCAATGAACTAAAACAAAAATATAACGACTTCGATCTAGAATTAGAACACAAAGACGTGCTAGTAGATGATGACTATATGAATCAAGGTAGTCAAAATATGGATCGAGAATTAACATCAGAAATTCAAATTCAACGGCTAACAGCTCAATTGACAGCAGCCTATAATCGAATTGCTGCTTTAGAAGAACAATTACTTTCAAAAAGAATTAAAACTTAGGTATATGGGTTCATTAATGGATAAGGTTCAATATTTCAAGCCTCTGACTTTCCTAGGTCATGCTACGCAAACAGGCAGAGAGAAGTACTGATAACTGATAACTGAAATGACATACTCTCTGAATTAAAGGTGGGGAGATTATCCTGAAACCAGGATTCTTGGTTTGCGCTCCGCAAAGCTACGCCAACAACAAGTTCATTTAAACCAAATATCTTGTGGAATTTAATCAGTTAGATGGTTCTCTTTGATTATAACATAATGTGTGTTTGCTAACGAATTGAACCGCTATTCGTTGATGAAGTCAACTCTTTATTCTACTCGCACCCATCCTCTGAACACAAAATATGAAAGTCTCTTAACAGTACAAAGGTCTTCTGAGCTTAGAGACTCGTCCAATACCGCAGCCATGAGGCCATAGCAGTCTGATTTTGTGAGGAAGCCACTTTTGGCAACAGAAGCCATAATTTCGTTGATTGCACCGGGAAGTAAGTTAATTTGAAGCATAATATCAACCTTAAGTTCCATATTTCAATCATCCACTCTTTTTCATAATATGGTGGTGATTAATAGTACAACCAACGGTGATTTTTTGGTGTATATTGAGTGAAGCAGATATGTAAGTTTGTGTGATGTTTGTCACAACGTTTGATTTGTTAATCAATCCAGTGCTATTTTTACATCGTAATGGTTAATACCGAATTTGTATAGTTGTCAATTATTGCCATATTAGTCGCAACTAGATAATATAACACCTAACACCTAAGACCTAACACCTACCACCTATTCTATTAATAATTTTTCAGCATTAATCAAACCAAAACCCCATTTTGGATCGAAACTGCCAACAGGTTCTCCAGGAATAAAACTACTTGAATGCAAACGTTGCTTAATTTCTTCAGGGGTTAACTGCGGCTCCTTCTCCAACAGTAACGCTACCAACCCAGTAATAAACGGTGTTGCCATACTCGTACCTGCCATTACTTTATGAAACTGGTCAACTTGCATCATTGACGAACAAGTAGAAGCAGATGACAAAGCAGAAACTATCATCGCTCCCGGTGCAACTACATCTGGCTTCATCATACCATTACGCAAAGGGCCTGGACTACTAAATTCTGAAACTGTATTCAGATCTAATCCTACCTTTTGCCAATTTTTCTCCACATCTTGCCAGGATAGTCGTGCTGTGTAAGAACCAACTGTTATGGCCCTAGCTGCTGCCCCCGGAGAACCTATTTTAATTAAATCTTGCACTCCATATCCTGTAAATACAACATCAAATCCTTTTGTGGTTTCCCCACTCCAGATATTAACTTTTCCATGTTTGATAGCAACACCATTTAACAAAAGTCGCCAAGTACCAGTATTTCCAGTGGTGATCGATACAGAATTAGGGTCATGAGTAATCTCAATATTGAAGCTATGTTCGCCGTTGTCTGTATTTTCCGGACCGTACATAATAATCTGTACTTGTGCCCCCGATATATGGTGTGTTTTATTAGAGTAACCATTGTCGCTGATACTCTGAAAATGCGTGCGACTACCTTCTGGAGATTGCACCGCGACTTCAATATTATCGCTGCTGGCGTACCAACCATTTAATTCTGCTCGCCATTCTGAGGAACTGGAGTCGATGGAAGCAGGTATGAGGAAACGGATACAGACTTGTTGATTTTCTTGCACAATAGTTTCTGCATGAATATCAACGTTACCTTCGTTACCAGCGGCACAACAGACAATTTTGCCTGGGCCTGATTCTTGATCGATGAAACTAGACAACGGATCGCTACCATCATGGGCGTTGTAGTGGTCTCCTAAACTGAGATTAACTACTGCTGGTCTTTGGAGTTGATCTGCAACCTGAAATATATAGTCGATCGCATTGGCAATATCTGTATTTAACTCCCCCGGCGGGAAGTCCCGCGCTCTCCCGGAGGGGAGCGGAGGGATGGGAAAGCCGGGCGTTATCTGTGTTGTTCATCGGGGATTTCCTCTTTGTAGTATACGTAGCATATTGCATTATATACATTTATAGCTATTGACAATTACAAATAAATAGATTATGATTGTTCTAAACACAGGGGGAGGACATCACCTCTGTATAAACAGCAGTCAGCTTTTTTTTCTGACTGAAGAATCCCGCGTTAGTGCAACGTCGGGAGTATGTCAAGACTGCTTTGACTATTACTAAGTCTGCTGCGGGGGCAACTCCTGTAAAGGCAGGATCGTTTCCTGCAGCAATGCCAGCTATATGAGTACCGTGACCAGTTTGGTCGCGAGACATTGCTAATATTCTTTTGGGTAGGTTGCCAGTGAGTTCTAAACCTTCGGGATATTCGGAGTTACCATCATTAGAGAGGGTATGATCCCATATCTGCAAAATTCTACCAGTAAAGGCGGGGTGGGTAGTATCGATGCCACTGTCGATGATACCAATAATTACTCCTTTGCCAGTTAACCCAGTTTTGGTCTGAAAATTTGGTAAACCAATAGTGTTTTTTGCTTCGTCTAATAAGGCTTTTAGGTAACGAGAAGGAGTAATACGATCGATCGCTGATTCTTCGGATAAACGCCCGATATGTTCTAAGGGGACAAAAGCTGTGCGAATTTTTCCTTTAGACTGTTTAATTTGTATTCCATACTCGCTGAGATGATTGAGATTAGCATTTTCTTCACAGCGGATAAATACTGATGCTAAGGGCGGTTTAGAAGTTTTTGGATTATTAATAATACCTAATGACCGCAGATGCAGGTTGAGACCTTTTTCACCCTGTTGTTGATAGTTTTCTCAGGCAGTTATTAGTCCAGGAGCAATTTTTTCTGGTTTCATATTGTTTGACTAAGGAAGAAGTTCAACAATTAATAATTATAGCTGAATGCTTACTTTAATACTTTTCATAAATCAGGATATTTTTCACATCACTACCGACTTTTTCTGAACGAAATAAACCTGGTTTATATATCCAAGCTGCCCGTACATCTGCAGTAATTTTATGCAAGTTTTTAGGTTTTTTAATTGTCAGAGCTACTCTCACATCATTTTTAATCCCATTACCTTGAAAAAACCAAGCTGGTTGAGAAGTTAATCCACCGGAAAAATCAATTGTGACATCTCTCATGCGTCCCAAATTAAATTCCCAAGGTTCTAGTTCAATATCAGCAGGTAACATATTTAAAACATTAGCAGTTACAGGAGTAAATTTTAGTAATTTATCAACTGCTACTGTAACTTTGCCTTGAACTAGATATTTATCATCAAATAAATCAGATGGTAATCCATCTACAGCTATTATTGGTTCAGACTCACTACCTCCTATTAAGGAAACTTCTAATCTAAGTTGTTCAATTTTGCCCTTGGGAATAATAATATTCATCCCTAGTTCGGCTTTAATTTTATCGTATTTATTGTCTGAACCAATAATAGTTGATTCTGCATATTCAGCAATCTCAATTCTAGTTTGTTTAATTAACCGAATTATTTCCCAAGGTTCAAGATTATCTTGTAATTGCTTTGGATATCCGTAACTAATGGACTGTTCTGGTAAATCTTGATTTTCAGTAATCTGACTGGGGATTTTTTCATAGTTATCAGTCAAGTTAATTGTTTGATTGAGTGAATTTTCATCATTAAAAATATAAGTTGGCTCTAGTAGTATACTTTTCATATTGTTCTCCATAAAAATTGATTAAAATCGGAATTAGTGGTAAGCATTTCCTGCGGAATACTGCGCAAACAGCCGCCAGCAATCAGCAATTAGATATTGCTTTTAGTTTTAGATAAAAGCTTTACTAACTGAGGCAGAATTTATACTTAACTATAAAATCTGGCTTTAAAGTCTATATTCATTAAAACCCCATCATGATAGCTGAGAGCTGACAGCTAATAGCTCAATGCTTACAATTAGTGAGGACTATTTAATATTTTGCTTTGTAACTAACTGATAAATTAGTTGTTCTCTATAATAAACTTTCTCCAGTTAAAAGTCAAACTCCGGACTTTTTTATAATATAATAATATTCATCTTTAAAAGAATTTATCCACAATAGGGGGGTTTAATACCTTAGTCCTGAGTTAGTAACTTTTTTACCGAAAAATTGTGGTATAAAGCCTCCCCTTTTAAGGGAATAAAAAGAAAAAATTTCCTTTGAGTCAATCCTATCCGTTTCAAAGGAGAGATAATTCTAAATTCTAAATTCTTAATTCTAAATTATTGAAATCCATAATTTATATTTTTTGAAATTCAGTAATCCGATCTAACGGTACATCCAAAATAGCAAATTTTTGCCATCCTATGGCATCAAAATGCCACCATTCTGTTATTAATGGTTCAAAGCCATACTTTTTCATTTTCTCTGCTAGTAGTTCGCTATTTCTCTGAACTTCTAATTTATTACCTGAATAATTGCGCCAAGCTTTTTCAGAAAAATTATCAAATTCTGTAGGCATTTCTAACTCTTTACCAGTATTTAAATCAACTAAAGTTACATCAACTGCAGCACCACGATTATGTCGAGAACCTTTCTTAGGATTAGCCACATAACGAGAATCTGGCAAAACTTCCCACATCTTTTTTGTAACAGATAGAGGTCGATAGCAATCATAAACTTTTAAACCTAATCCTATTGTTTTTAAATCTGCCTGAACTTGTGATAATTTTTCTGCTACTTCTTTTCTTAAAGCGCACTTAGCTACAGGGTATAATTTTTGATTGAGGAAATTATTTATAGTGGCATAGCGAATATCTAAAATAATCTCAGAATTAATAGTTTTTATATCTACTAATCTTGCCCATTCAGGAGTTTTAGATTGAACCATGTTATGAATGAATATTGGTTGAGTAATACCTACTTTTATTTGCAGGAAATTGATATATATTGCAAATATAAGTATTGCTAAAATTAGAACTATCGATCTTTGTAAAAGTAGTAGTAGGAAAGAATTTTTCATATTTTTATTTTGGTTATAATGTCGTAGTTGGCAAGTTAAATTCAACCCAATAGATACAAGTTTCTTGTTGGGTTTCCTGCGTCAACCCAACCTACAAAGTGCTACTTTTTATCAATTTATACCTAATTTTATCTCCGGGGAAAAAATAAGAGTCCTGTTTCAATTAATAATTGACGTTCTTCTATTCTTTCAGGGCGGTTAAATTGTAAAAGTCGAACAGTAACTCTCCCTTTAGTTGAAGAGGGAATAATTCTACCATCTTTGAATAAAAAATGGTCTAACCAAACATCCTTGCGGGGATGATAGAGAGGAATAATTTCTCCAGTCTCTGCGTCTATAGAAGTTAAATCAGTTCCTTTATATTGATTGCACAAAGTACAGGATAATGCTAAATTATTTTCCTCTGTTAAGCCTCCATGTTTTTCAGCAATAATATGATCTATTTCGTGAGTAGAAAAAGTTAAAATTTCTGGAATTAAACAATATTCACAACACTCATTAGCACGTTCTCTAACTAACCGTCGTAAGACAGAAGGAATCCTAGTTTTACTCATGTTTGAGATTCTGTTTGTTTCAATTGAAGGTAGGCTTTAGCTTTAGCAATACGAACTAAATGTTCTAAATATTGATACTGTTCCCACTGTTTTTTTTCTTCATTAGTAAGTTCAGAAATCCGATTTTTTTCTAATAAAATATTGATTTGATTTTGCAAAACTTCGGAAGGACGCAGAGCAATAATTTCTTCGGGAGATGGTAAGAAAACTAAAAATTCTAAAAGGTCTGCGATTCCTTTTAAGCCTTCAGTTGAACTAGCATTTAATTCTCGAATTCCTAATTCTAAAATTTGGGGTAATTCTTTCTCAAAATAATGGAGGCGTGAAATTAATTCATCGGGAATATTTAGGGTGATTTGTGGCATATATTTATCCTGTTTGTTATTTGATATTAAGGAGTATTATTCAACGTCTATTCTTTCCCACATTTCAGAAATTGGTCTAGTTTTTCCAGATTTTGCTTGTTGCAATGCTCTTCTGAGACTAGCTTTTATTTCTTCAACAGGAGTATCGTCAGGATCGGGTTCAATTTCTGCTGTTACTTCGGGAAAAAGTAGGATAACTCGCACTTTTCCTGGAGGTAAATTTTCAATGGGTTGGTCGAGAAATAATTGTCCGTTTTCATCAATATTTCCTGTTACTTCAATAGCTTTCATTTGTTTTTTTATGATAGTAGTTTTGGTAAATTATATTATAGTTGATAGGTAAAGTTAAAATAACTCAATATGTCTAGAAAAGATACTTATCATTATTTGGTTAAATCTGCTTTAATCAGAGAAGGATGGACGATTTATCACGATCCATATGTTCTTAAATCCGATCCTAAACTTTCTATTGATTTAGGTGCTGAAAGAATTATTGCTGCTGAAAAAAATTGTGATAAAATAGCAGTAGAAGTCAAGAGTTTTATTACAGATTCCCAAGTAACGGAACTGGAAAAAGCTATTGGCCAGTATGGAATATACGAAGAATTATTGAAAATACAGGAGCCAGATCGAGAACTTTATTTGGCAGTTCCTATAGATGCTTTTGATAACATATTCAGCCGACAAGTTGGAAAAATCGCGGTTAAAAAGTTCAATTTGAAACTAATTATTTTCTCTTTTTCGGAGTCAGATTTACAATGGATAATACAATAGATTTTTACAGGCAATGTGTGAAAAAAATTCTCTGTGAATATGAGTATCTCAAGGATGAAGATTCGCAAATTGAGCTAATTTTTGATGATGAAAGAATGCGTTATATGGTTTTGTGGGTGGGATGGTACAAATATAAGCGTATCCATCAATGTGCTGTACATATTGATATTGTTGGGAATAGTATTATTATTCAATGTAATGATACGGAAGAATCAATAGTAGAAAAATTGGTAGAGATGGGAATTTCTCAGAATAATATTAGTTTGAATTTTATACATCCTCAACATCAAAATTATTTGGAAATAGTGACTTAATTTTATCTTCTGAAAAATAGGCGATAAGGCATCCGCCACGCTTCGCGATCGCTCGACTTAAGTAGCAATAAAAATAGAGTCAATATTACAGAATATTTCAAGTATATGAAGTACAGATATTAACAATTAAATGTTCCCAGTGCGGGCATCTGGCCCGCGTGGGTGTACCTCACAAAGAGGGTGATTTTTTAATTCTATTTTAGTCATAGGATGATTAACGATTAAATTCTTTTCTCAATTCTTCTAAATTGGGAATATTTTCTCGGTCTTGCCAAATTCCCTTAGCTTCTTGCATTAAATATAATCGTTCCCTGGTTAAAAAGCCATCGACTTTAATTGGTTTTTCTGTCAGATAGTCAATTATGTCTTTGCCTATTTTTGTTTGAGATTTTTGTAAAATTTCCAGTTGATTTTTTGCTTGAAATGCCTCGATAATTGCTTGTATTTGTTCAATTTGTTCTGGTTTTAAACCACTGACATTAATTGTTTGGTTCATGGTTGTTTTTGATTATAGAATTATATTATTTTAGCACAAAGTGGTGAATTATCATTGCTCATCTAATTCATCCCAAGTTTGTAATTCTTGCAATTCTTTATTTTGCCGATAATGTTCTAACATTTTTTCTGCTTGCTTTGCTAAAATTTCTCGTCTTTTTTCTAATGGTAATTTCATTAAATAACTGGCATCTATTTCATCTTTTTCTTGGAGGTAAGTCAAGAAATTTAGGGCTATTTTTAGTCGTTCCGGGGAAAGATTTACTAACTTTTCTTTGGCAGCTTCAAGGATTGTGGGGGATGTTGATTTTAATGACATTTTTGACTTCCTTACCTTCTCTTTTAATATAGAACTAAAACTGAATTACTGGCATCTTGACTCAAATCTATAATATCATCATACCGAGAACGTAAAAGTATCTCAATTTCAGATGTTGTGCAATTTCCTACCCTGATCCAGATTAATTTAGGAGGAAAACCAAGCAAAATTACCAAATCATAAAAATCAGCATCTTTAGTGACAATAATATATTCATTATCACGAGCATACTGCCATACATCTCGATCGTTAGCTTGGTCTAATCCTAAAAAATAAAGATGACTTGATTGTGGATAAATATCAGCTAAACGTGACACTAAACGAGGTGATAAATTATGGTCGAATAAAAGTTTCATTTGGGTACTATTAAAGTTTGTTGTTCCCGTTCAGCAGCATAGTTCAGACAAGCCAAAATATCCTGTTTTGTTAAATAGGGAAAATCTTCTAATAATTCTTCATAAGTCATTCCCGCAGCTAGATAAGAAAGTACGTCATAAACAGTTATTCTCATACCTCGAATACAAGGTTTTCCACTGCGTTTTCCTGGTTCAATAGTAATAATTTTTGATTCTGACATATTTAGTTGATAGATTTGGTTGATTAAATTATTGTATTTATTAATTATTTGAGGTTAGGGAGTATTATTCGACATCTATTCCCTCCCACATTTGAGAAAGGGGAATGCGTTGTTCAGATTTTGCTTCTTGCAATGCTCTTCTGAGACTAGCTTTTATTTCTTCAACAGGAGTATTATCTGGATCGGGTTGAGCTTTAGCTCTTTGCAGTTTGGCACGGATAGCTTCTGTTCCTGGTTTTGTGGGTGTGGTAGCAATGCGAGCAAATAGGGTGCTATTTTGTGCTTCCCAATATTTTTGGAGTGCTTCTGCTTCTTGGAGTACCGTTTGATATTCTGCTTCAACTTCTGGACGGTGAGCTTCGATGTAAGATAAAGCTGCCTGAAGTTGTTCGTCGGTGAGACTTAACATACTGCGGATGAAGTGAGGTGGGTACTGTGCAGTTAAATAGTCCATGATGTCGTAGATGGTTATGCGAGTTCCTGTTATTGTTAATCCTCGTTCCGTTATGCCGATCGCTTTTTGTTGATTAGATGGAGATGTCATTTTCAGATTTATTATGAATTTGTCTTTAATTATATCATCAAAGCTAAGTTCCATATCTATTAATAATTTTTAGTTCATTAGGAAAATTTAACCACCATATTCTACCAATAAAGCAATACCTGTCGATATTTTCTTCATAATTTCATCAGAACAAAAACCGATTTTTTTGACTAATCTTTGCAAATCTATTCCTCAAAATTATCTGGAAATAGCTACCTAATTTTATATTGTGGAAAAAAGGCGATAAGGCATCCGCCACGCTTCGTGATCGCTCGACTTAAAGTAGTAATAAAAATAGAGTCAATATTACAGAATATTTCTCGCTTAATAAGTACAGATATTAACTAATTAAATTTTCCTAGTGCGGGCATCTTGCCCGCGTGGGTTTACCTAACTAAATTGGAATCCGCTGTATCTGCCAATTCTCATCTAAAAATTGCAAATTTTCATCATAAATTATAGTTAGTTATCCCAGATTTTGTGCAGCTATATTATTAGCTTTGAGAAGGGATTTTAATTTAATCCAACGTTTTTTGTTGGTAACACCAATTGAGTTACTAACTAACTCAGCAGATAGGGAACGAGGCAAGATAATTTCTTCATAAAATTTATCTTCTTCATCCCAATAACCGCAGATTTTATAATCGCATAATTCTAGATGTTCTGTTACTAAAGAGTGAGCATCTAAGTTTTCTATTACTTCTGTTAAATCTTGCCAAACAGGGTGATTTTTTAATTCTATTTGAATGGTCATAAATCAGTTAAACCATCCATTTCAGTGATTTTACATTCCTGTTCTATTTGCTGAATTTCAGCTTGAATAGATGGATCGTTTGCCATCGCTTCTAGTTGTGTTGTTAAGTTAGAAACATCGTTAGCTAAACGCTCTTTTCTAAGACTTTCTGCAATCTCAGCAAAGTCAGGATCATCCTGAAAAACTCCGGCAAATTTTACCCAAGGATTCTCCGGTTGTTTAGAAGGTTGCCATTCAATTTCTACTGGAATAATCTCTAGTTTTTCCAGACGAGTATGTAAGATTTCGTTCAATTTTTCTATAGCTTCTTCTTGTGTTTAAGCTTCTACTTGGCAGTTAGGAAGTTCCAGAAAAGATGCACTTATTTTTGTTTCATCAGAGCGATCGAGCAAAATATGAAACTTCAGGGGAACTGACTGAGATGTTTTTGCTGTTGACACTTTGCTAACCATAAATTCTTCATTAGCTCAAATTTTATTCAATTATAAAGGATAATTTTATTTGACACAAATTCCAGGATTTTCTAACTATTTGACTTCCTCTTGACAAACTTTTAATTTATCTTTTTCTTCGGGGCGAGTAGTTAAATATTCTTGCAACCAATCGCATCCTGTTGCTAATAGTTCGTTTAAGTTTTGATAACGCCAAATCATTACTTTTTTTGTCCCTACTGCTATATATTTACCATCTGGAGAAAACACAATCTTGGATTCAGAATTATGATATTGGTTTCTTTCAGGAATAGTAAATTTAGCAAGTTTCTTTCCATCGATACTCCAAACAGTTAATTCATTAGGCAGATGTGATAAAACAGCAATTTTTTGACTGTCTGGACTAAAATTCAAAGTATTTTTTTGTTTTTCTAGTTTTATCTGGGTAATCAACTTCCCAGAAGTATCCCATATTTTTACTGAATAATCTAATCCCGATCCTGTTATTAATTTGCTATCAGGACTAAAGTATATCTTAAAAATGGAATTGTTGCTCTGTATAGTAGTATTTTGATTATTTTTTAGATTCCTTAAATTCAATTCTTTTCCAGCAGGATACCATGTTATCAAATGCTTACTATCAGGGCTAAATTTTGCATTATATCCAGAAATATAATTGCTTCTATCAAGAATCAACTTTTCTCTAACAATTATTTTTTCTTCAATTTTGTCATCACGACTTTTGACTTTAATTTTAACTGAAGTGCCAGGTTCTCCTTTTAGTAGAGAATATATTTCTTCTATACTGTAACCAGAAACATTTTGCTCATCTATTGACAAAATTATGTCACCATTTTTTAAACCTGTTTTTCTAGCTGTAGAATTTTCCCAAACATCAAATACTTTCACTTTTTGTCTGTTATCTAGCATAATAGCTACAACTGAAATTTCTGATTCCTCAGAAGGTAAAAATGATTTAAGTTTTATTTTTAATGGATTAAGTAAATTTCCATGCTCGTCCCAAATTCTTACTACGTTTCCACTTCCACTTAATGTGACAAGATATTTGCCATTGGGACTCATTACTACTTTCCTAGTTCGATAAAGGGAGGGATGTATTAATCGCTTAAATTCCTTAGTAGATAGATTCCACAAATGCACAGGAAAGTCAGCCTCACTAAAACCAAAAGTGGTGTCCACACCGATAGTTGCTATTTTTTCTCCATCATAACTAGATGTATAGAGGTTGCTTTTCGGTAGCGGATAAAAACTCTCAAAAACTGTTTCTTCCTTGTTAAGCTCATTAGGATTAATTTTAATTTGAGAAATTAATTGATTTTCTAAGTTCCGTTTTTGAATACCTTCTTCATTAATAAAACCGAAAGATTTTCTATCAGGAGCGAGATGAATGTTAGCATCACCCTCACTAAATTCAAATGTTTTAACTTCTTTCTCTGACCAATTCCAAATATCTAAATTATTTCGGAAAAAAGGCGAGTCTTGAACCAATAGCTTTTGACCATCTGTACTATACTGAAAGTTCTTAATTGTTGATATTTTTTTACCTGAAACTACAAATTGTTCTTTTTCATAAATCTTTGGCAGCTCTATAAAATTAGAGTTATTGTTAGTAACATTAAGTAATTTAATTTCCGTACTATCTGCCATAGCAATAGTCTGACTATCATGGCTGTAACTTAAACCTTCTTTACTGAAAGCTAGACCAGCGTTAGATGATAAACCATTAACAGTTAGAGTATTAGTTTCAAGTCCCGTTATCGCATCATACAACTTAATTATCCCTGTACCAGATGATTGAGCTACTTTTTGGTCAGACGATTCTACTTCTATCTTTGCTCCTTGAATCCCTATAGCAATTTGTTTACTATCGGGACTAAAACTCATGGTATAAAAGCCATCAATATTTGGAACATAAAAGCGAGTGATTTCTTGACCTGAAAAATTCCATAATTTTGCTATTTTATCTGATGAATCAACATCCGTTCCTAATGTTAATATTTTCTTGTCATTAGGACTCACAATTAATTGAGAAATTCCATTGGTATTTGCCTGAAATTCTCTGAGCTTTTTGAAGGTTTTTAAGTTCCAATACTCTACCATTCCTTTAGGATTTCCTGTAACAATTTGTTGACTATCATTAGTGTCAACAAAATCAAAATCAAATAACGATTCGTCAATATTTTCACTTACAGTTAATTCTCCTACTTCTTGAAGAGACAGATTAAAAACTCTAAGTTTAGTGATACTTTTTCCTTCCCCCGTTTCAGTCAAAATGTAACTTGCCGATCTTAGAGCAATATATTGACTATCTGGACTAAATTTAGGATTGGAAAAGGACGAATATACTGAACCTAAATACCCTTTGTTATCTAATTGCGCTATTTGTTTACCCGAAAAATCCATAAGATACAAGTGATTTATTCCCATAGCAGCAATGTATTTACCATCAGGACTAATAGCAAAATCAAATACTCCTTCAGGAACATCCCATTCAGCGATTTTTTCACCAGATTTGCTCTGAATTATAAATTGATGATTTTTTCCTACTAAAGACATATTCAAAGAAACAATTTGTTTACCATCAGGAGCAAAAAGAACTTTATAAATTGCAGAAGTATTACTGCCGCTTTCTAAGACATTTTTCTCTCGAATATTGCTAGTAATAGTCTGCAACGCCAACAAAGGTTGAGTAGTCGGATAATTCCCCAACTTTTCGTCATCTTTTACCAACTTTTTCAACTTTTGCCCTGCATCCATCGCCGTCATTAAAGCACTAATTCCACCTTCCCCAGACTGAAATTGATTCAATGCTAAATTACTCAAATTCTCTGCTTCATTAATCAAACTTTGTCTTTCCGCACGTTGCCATTGCCATGCAACCCCTACAAGAGAAAAAGAAACTATCGCCAAACCACCTGCTAACCCATAAATAAGTTTTTGCCGCTCCCTCTCTCGTCTTTTCCTACTTTTATCAACATACCCCCTCTCTTTCTCAGGAATTTTTTGCTCTCCTTTTTCCAACCAACTTTCTGCCTCCTTTAACAACCCCCCTTGCAACAAATACTCATCCTTCTTTTCCTTTTCCCACTGACTCAAATTATCTCTTAATTTCTCTTGCCAACGTCGAAATTCCCAATCTTGCTCTATCCATTTTTTTAACCGACTCCAAGCGGTAATTAAAACCTCGTGAATTAACTCCACAGAAGCTACATCTTTTTCCTTATTTGTCACCACCAAACGCTCGTCGGCAAATTTAATTACTAACTGCCAATTTTCTTTTCCAATATCTGCAAAAGTAGCAATTTTCCGAGTAGCAATGCGACTAACTTCCCCCGATTTTTCCTGACTTATAGGTTGTACTAATTGAGTAAAAATATATCGCGCCTGCTCTTTTTCCTCCTGACTTAACCCAATATAAATCTTTTCGGCATAATCCCCCAAAACTTGAGTCAAACCCCCAATCTCTTCATAACTCGCCAGAGAAATTACCCCATATTTTTGCTTTTTCCATAACTCCTCCAAAGCAAATTGCAGCATCGGTAAATGACCAGAATTTTGCCGATAATCTTGAATCATTCTCTTAATCAACTCATCCGCAAATTCCACCTCAAACTTTTCAGCAGGGAGAGCGATCGCCTCCTTCAACTCTTCATCATTCATAGGAGTAATTAACTTATCCCGTTCATCAAAAATCTTACCCAAATCTTCATCCAAAGCTTGAGATAAAAAATCTGCCCGTAAAGTTAAAACAATTTTCCAACTATCATCCCGAACCGCATCAACCAAACCTGCTAAAAATGACCGACGTTTCTCCTCAGAACATAAAGTATAAAGTTCCTCAAATTGGTCAATTACCAACAAAATTTGACAACCTTTCTTTTCTTGCACAATGCCAGTTAAACATTTAGCTAACTTCCCTGAATTAGTCTCCAAATTTGCCACTAATTCCCCAAAACCTGAATTATTCGCAGTTAAATTCGGTGAAATTTTCCCCAATTCTTCAGCCAAATTTTCCCAAGGATTCGGATGAGGAAAACCAGGACGAATTTTCACCACAAAACGGGGTAAAATTTCCGTAGCTTGAGCCAACCATTGAGGAATTAAACCAGCAGCAACCAAAGAAGATTTCCCACTACCCGAAGCACCAATCACAGCGACTAAATTTTGCCTGTCCACCTTTTCCAATAAAGAATTAGTCAACACTTTCCTGCCAAAAAATATCTCCGTATCATTTTCAGTAAAAGCACTCAATCCTTTGTAGGGAGATATCTGAATCTTTCCTCCCAACTCCAACCAACGGGGAGGAATTTCCGCAGGATTTTGACATAAAACAGGTAACCAACTCACACAAGGAAAATCCTTTTCTAATATTTGTAACCTTTGCCGACTCTCCCGCAAAGAACTATATAAAGATAAACCTTGAGTATAATTTTCCAGAAAAAATTGGAGAAAATTCGGAGCAATAACTACAGGTAAATTTTCCCGCATCACAATAATTTGCGGTAAATGTAAATCCTCACCTTCTGCCAATTGATAAGCCAAACCTAAACCATTACAAGCATTAAAAATCGCCAATTTTAAACCAGACTTAACAGCTTGTAGAAGATGATTTTTTATTTCAGAAATAGTCAAAACATCTTGACCATTAATTTGAATCGTACCAATACTGCCATTATCTTTAGTCTTGCCATGACCAGCAAAAAATAAAATATCCCAAGATTTTTGCCACAAAGGTTCATCTAATTCAGAACGTTGAGGTTCTATTAACCAACAAATTTCTGCATCAGGAATTAATTTTCTAATCACCTCTTCATCAGCATCAGTTCCCGCATTATCTCCCAAAATAACTAAAATTTTTATTTTATCTTTTTTGTCTAATTTTTTCGCCGTATCAACTCGTTGAAAATTAGGAGTAGCTAGAGCAATTTCAGCCTTCGGAAAATCTTTTAAAAAATCCCATTCATGCCAAGGCAAACGTCGTAAACCATAATTTTCAGTTGCCAATAAAATCCTCGTACTTTCCGATTTATCTAAATAATTCCGAAGCAAAATTTCTATGGATTGAAAATCGGAGGAATTTAACCAAGTATTGAAAGTTTGAGCTAATAAATTAGCAGCATTTTTACAAGCTGCAAAAGCTCCATTTTTATCGTTATCAGAAATATTAGTAAAACCTGCTTTCGATTTTAAACGGTTAGAAAAAAAGACATCTAAATTTGTATATAAACTTTGCCAATGACGATACTGCTCCAAAATTTCCGAATGTGGAGGTAAATGTGCTGACTTGCTAGCGATCGCTAAACTAGGTTCATTTTTTATCGAATCTACATCCTGCCAAATTTCACCCCGCACCGAAAAACCCTCGTGAAACCCGCCATCAATATTGAGAGTAACTAACTTTCCCATAACTGCTCCTAAATTTATCAGAATGACATACAAGTTAAATAGTGAAAATCTTGTGGCGTGGGCATCTTGCCCGCGATAGCGGTGAAAATCTTGTGGCGCGTGCATCTTGCCTGCGATAGCCTCATAACAGTGGAAAGCACTGTAAGTTAATGAATCCTCAACATTTAAAAAACTGGTTTGCTAAGTGCTGCTACCGTACCTCATAACAACGGAAAGCGCTGTAATTGTATATTTTAATAATTAAGATTTAAGGTGAATCCGTTCAAATTAAATTTTTCGTATTGGTCAGCTTGAATTATAGTGCTACAAGCAATTGACACTCCTCCGGCTAAAGCATGGAGGATTCTTCGTTCTATGACCCTGGTTGCTGAGACAGGATTTCTCCAACCTCAGTAGCGCCAGAATCTCCCGAAGCGTTAGGATCGTCGATCCAAGTTCCGATGTGCCCCATCGTACTTAAGGCAGGGGAGAGGGGGAGGAGGGGAGAGGGGGGAGAGGGGGAAGAGGGGGAAGAGGGGGGAGTAAGAATTTTGTCTACAGTCCTCACTCATAGTGTATTTTTCAATACAATTTTCTCCCGAAAAAGCCGCTTCCAGACTTACCCATAACTTGTCTGTAATGTCTACGTTTTATGTTAAGAAAGATGTTTATAAAGCATAGCTCCCAGGAGGGGAATAGTTGATAATTTCTGTGCGATAATTGATTTTATTTTTTATTATTAGACCTCTCCAAAAATTCAAAATAAAATAAATTATTATCCGTAAGTTATCAATTACTTATCCCTATTTCCTATTCCCTATTCTCTCTTTTTTGGAGATGTCTATTTATTTATAAGTATTTAACCGGAGGTAGTCTTAATAAATACTTAAGTGCCTATTTTGATTTTTTTGCTTAGTTGCAGAACTTCCTATTTTTTTTAACATAGATACATTAATTCATTGTATAATTACCTATGATAAATAAAATTCTGCTTATCCATATTCAACCATAGGCAAAATAATTATATTAATTTGAACAAAAAATCTATGTCTGCTCAAAGTAAAATTTCCTGGCAAGAACGCTTTCAATATAAGTTTGACAACTTTATGTCAAGGGGTGGATTTTCTGTATTTCTAGCATTGCTCTCTGCTTTTTTTGGGGCCTTTGTTTTCATGACAGTTCTACGTTATATTTCTGAGTGGCTATTCCCAAATACAGATTTAGAAGGCGATTTACTTTGGGATGTATTTGTTCAACTCATAGGTCTCAGAGACACCGGAGATGAAGCAAATTTCTCCACTAAAACTGTAGGGGTATTAACTATTTTTGTAGGTTTAGTACTTTTTTCTAGTTTAGTAGCTTTTATAACTCAAGAATTTGAATCGCGACTGACTTTGCTGAAAAAAGGTAAAAGCTTGGTAGTAGAAAAAAACCATGCTTTAATCTTAGGTTTTAATGACAGAATTGTAGATATTATTACTGAATTAGTAATAGGCAATGAATCAGAATCTGATGCTGTAATTGTGATTCTGTCAACACAAGATAAAGAACAAATGGATGATTTTCTCCGTGATAAATTAGGAGATTTAAAAACTACTAGAGTAGTTACTCGTAGCGGAACAGTAACAAATATAAATAATTTGAATAAAGTAGGAGTTAAAGTTGCTAGATCGGTAGTGATTTTAAACGATGCTAAAGGCTCAGATTCAAAAGAGTTTAAAAAATTATCTGATGCCAGAGTTGTCAAAGCAATTTTAGCCACTGTAGCAGCTAATGAGGAACAAAAATTATCTTTACCACCAATAATAGCTGAAATTCACTCAGAACAATATCGCATTTTAGCTAAAAGCATTGCCCCTGAAGCTGTAACAACTTTGAATGAAGCTGATATTTTAGGTAGAATTTTAGTCCAAACTTCACGGTCTGTAGGGCTAGCAACAGTATACTTAAATTTAGTGGGTTTTGCTGGAAATGAAATTTATTTTTATCGTCCTGAAAATGATTGGCAAAACCTCCGTTTTACCGAATTACAATTTCATTTTTATCAAAGTATTCCTTTAGGGGTACAAGATAAAAATGGCAATGTAATTATCAAACCAGATAACAATTACAACTTAATAGATGCTGAATCAATAATTGTTTTGGCTGAAGATGACTCTCAAATTAAATTTTATCCGGAACCTTCAGTTAAACCTCAAGTTTTAGGTTATGTTGACCTCAAAAAAACTCTTACTAGAGAAACAGAAAAACATTTAATTATTGGTTGGAACTCAAAAACACTAATCTGTCTCCGAGAATATGCTAAATATGTACTTGAAGGTTCAGAAGTTAATCTAGTTACTCACAAATTAACACCAGAAATTAAAGCTCAATTCAACGAAATTCGCCAAGCTTATCCTGAAGTTTTAATGCAAGTTTGGCAAATAGATGTAGATGTTGTTGAGGAACTTCAAACACTCCAACCATATAAGTATAACAGCATCTCAATTTTAGCCAGTCAAGGTAAAAACTCTGAAGAAATAGATGCTAAAACTCTGACAATATTATTAGAAATTAGGCAAATATTTTTGGAATATACAGAGCAAACAGGAAACCCAGTTACAACTGAATTAGTAGCAGAACTAGCTGACTCTGAAGAAACAGATCTGGTAATTAAAGCTGGGGTTCAAGACTTCCTACTATCTAATCAATTTGTGTCGAAAATTTTAGCCCAGGTATCTCAAGAACCAGGGGTAATGTTAGTCTATCGTTATTTATTTTCGGCAGAAGGTAGCGAAATGTATATTAAACCTATAGAGCTTTTTTTCCCTACTGAAAAACTTGGTAAATTATCTTTTGCTGACTGTGTATTTGCTGCTCAATCTCGTAATGAAATTTGTATTGGAGTGAAAATAACTTCTCAATTTCAAGATAAAGAAAATAATTTTGGTATCTATATAGCGCCAAGTTTGAATACTCAATTTGACTTAACTCTTGAAGATGAACTAATTACCCTCGCTGAAGATGAAATTTGAAAAGAGGCAAGTTCAACAATTAATAATTAATAATTAATAATTAATAATTAATAATTAATAATTAGGGCTTGCTGATTAAATCTCAAATCCCTGACAAATAAAGGTTTTATCCTTTTTTAGTCGAAAAAAGTACAAGCTTTTAGGTCGCTCAGGTTCAAAAAATTAGCATTTTAGCCGCATAGTTGGGCAGAAAAGTCAAGGTACTATTCTTTCTCCTAACTCCTCTATAATTCCCATTTCTCCTGACTCCTGACTCCTGACTCCTGACTCCTACCCTTACCACTCATACTTTTTCAGCAAACCCTAATTACCAAATTATTAATAATTAATAATTAAATAATTCGCGCCTTGAAGCCTCCCCTTTTAAGGGGAAAAAAGCGGTTGAGGGATGGATGGGTTTCCTAACCATATCCAATCAACCAAGAGAAGAAATAATATCTCCTTATATTCAATTCCGTAACGGTTTTAACCAGAGGTAATTATCAATTATCAATTATCAATTATCCATTATCCATTAATGAACTCTTTCCTGCGGAATGCTGCGCAAACAGCATAGCTGCCTTCTACTTTCTTCAAGGCTTCTTCCTTCTTCCCTCTTGCTTCTTCCTTATAATAACAAATGTAAAGTTTTACAAATAAAGGCCAAATATGCAAAATATGAGTTTAGAGCAAATATCTGTCCAACTAGATAGTGAAAATTCTCGCGATCGCCTCCTTGCCCTGGCCCATCTAAGAGAAGTATCTGCTACTAAGGCAGTACCTTTGATTAAAAAAGTATTGAATGACCCAAATTTACCAGTACGCTCCATGGCAGTATTTGCCCTAGGTGTCAAACATACAGAGGAATCCTACCCAATTTTAGTAGAATTGTTAGAAAAAGATGCAGATTATGGCATTCGCGCTGATGCTGCGGGGGCGTTAGGTTATCTAGAAGATATTAGAGCTTTTGAACCCTTAGCGAGAGCATTTTATGAAGATACCAGTTGGTTAGTACGTTTCAGTGCCGCAGTTTCTCTAGGAAACCTGAAAGATCGACGTGCCCATAATTTATTGATAGAAGCTTTAGATAGTCAAGAGATGGTGATACAACAAGCAGCGATCGCCGCTTTAGGAGAAATTGGAGACTTAGAAGCAGTGGAACATATTCTCAAATTTGCCCTTTCAGAAGATTGGTTAATTCGCCAACGTTTAGCAGAAGCTTTAGGAAATATGCCTACTCCTAAGAGTATATCTGCCTTGAAATATTTAGAAAAAGATAGCCATCCTCAAGTATCTCAAGCAGCAAGCATATCTCTGCAACGTTTATCTAGCAGAAGAAGTAAGAAGGAAGAAGGAAGAAGTAAGAAGGAGGAAGAAGGAAGAGGGAAGAACTGAACAATCTGGCGTTGTATGAGTTTTAAGCTATAGAAATAACAGTCACTGACAAAATCATTTTTCGTAATCTTTATCTTTGGCCGTGAAAATCTATTCCCTGTTCCTTGTTGCATATTCCCTACTATGAGCAAAAAGTCTATATTTTTATCCTTTTTACCAGATGTCTAATAGATATCTCCGCTAATAAAAAATCAAATTAATTATCGTACTTTTATTCATTAATTCTTTCCGCCTACTCCCTCTTTTCTGGAGATATCTAAATCAATATGATTAAATTTAACCTCAACCAAAATTACTGTCGTAGATTAGCAATTTTGATAACAATAATTGTGACAGTTGTACTTAGTGCTTGTCAGCCATATCCATCAAATTATCAATCTCGTATTGTTGTACCGACACCTAGTGATGCTTCTACTTTCAACTATCCATTAAATCAGTCAGCATATAATGTTTTTGGCTATCTATATGAGGGCTTAATTATTGAAAATGGTATCACAGGAGAATTAGAGCCAGGGTTAGCTGAATCCTGGACAATTTCTGATGACGGACAAACAATAGTTATTACTTTAAAAGAAGGGTTGAAGTGGTCAGATGGAGAACCTTTAACTGCTGATGATGTAGTTTTTTCTTATAATGAAATATACCTCAACGATAAAATTCCTACTAGCTTTAAAGACATTCTCAGAATTGGTAAAACTGGAGCTTTACCAAAAGTCAAGAAAATCGATAATCGCCGTATAGAATTTTCCACACCAGAACCTTTTGCTCCTTTTATTAGATATGCCGGAGGATTACCAATTCTACCTGCTCATGCCTTAAAAGAATCAGTTAGTACTACTAACTCTAAAGGAGAATTAAACTATCTCACAAAATGGGGCACTGATACCCCAGTCAAAGAAATTATTAGTAATGGTATGTATCGCCTCAAAAGTTATACAGCAAATCAGCGAATTATTTTAGAAAAAAATCCATTTTACTGGCGTCAAGATGAGCAAGGAAATAATTTACCTTATATTGAAAATATTGCCTGGCAAGTCATCGAAAATACAGACAATCAACTCTTAAATTTTCGTTCTGGAGAACTAGATACAATTAGGGTAGAGCCAGAAATGTTTCCTCTATTAAAACGAGAAGAAAATCGCGGCCAGTATACTATTTATAATGGTGGTCCCACATCTTCTTCTAGCTTTATTTCTTTTAATTTGAATCAGGCAAAGAATCCTCAAGGAGAACCATTTGTCCAACCCTTTAAATCTCGATGGTTTAATAATAAAACTTTTCGGCAAGCGATCGCCTATGCAATTAATAGGGAAGCAATGACAAATAATATATACCGTGGATTAGGTGCGCCCCAATATTCACCAATTCCGGTCACCAGTCCTTTTTATTTTTCTCCAGAAGAAGGTTTAAAAACTTATAATTATAACCCAGAAAAAGCCAAAGAACTTTTACTGAGTGCTGGCTTTAAATATAATCAAAACGGTGAGTTATTAGACAGTGAGGATAATAGAATAGAATTTAATTTATTATCAAGTGCGGGTCGGAAAGTTAGAGAACAAATGGCAACACAAATTAATCAAGATTTAGGCAAAATAGGTATTAAGGTAAATATGCAGTTTCTCAGTTTTAATACTTATGTAGAAAGACTATCTTTATCCAGAGATTGGGAAGCTTATCTAGGAGGTTTTCTCGGAGGAGGTATTGAACCTCATGGTGGTTATAATATTTGGTCTGTTAATGGTAGATTACACACTTTTAATCAAGGACCTCAACCTGGAGAAGACAAAATAGAAGGTTGGAAAATTAATGATTGGGAACAAGAAATAGATGATCTTTATGTTAGAGCATCTCAAGAATTAGATGAAGCTAAACGCAAAGAAATTTATGGTCAAGCACAGCAAATTATTGCTGAAGAATTACCTTTTATATATATGGTCAATCCTCTAGAATTTGATGCTATAAGAAATCGGATTAAAGGAATTCAATATACTGAACTTGCCGGAGGTTTTTGGAACTTATATGAGCTGCAAATTTCTGAGTAAAGAAGGAAGAAGGAAGAAGGAAAAAGGAAGAAGGAAAATCTTACCGAATTATTAATTATTAATAATTAATAATTAAATAATTCTGGTTTAAAGCCTCCCCTTTTAAGGGAAAAAAAATAATATCTCCTGATATTCAATCCTCTCGGTTTTAACCAGAGGTAATTAGGGCTTGCTGAATAAATATAAAAGTATTGACTGATATTGGTTTGAGCAATTTTAGGTCCCGAAATTGTACCAGCTTTTCGGTTAATAGAGTTGAAAAAATGAGTCTGAAAGGGGCAGGGGCGAGGCAGACAAATCAAGAAACCATTATTGCAAGGACTTTCTCTATAACTTCCCCAAACTCCTGACTATTAACTATTCCCTATTCCCTATTCCCTATTCCCTATTCCCTATTCCCTATTCCCTATTCCCTATTCCCTGCCTCAGCAAAAAGACTTTTTCAGCAAACCCTAATTATCCATTATCCATTATCAATTAATGAAGTTGTCTTAGTTTTAAGCTTTTGATTTGTCTTAATCTTTCCTTCGTCTGCATTTTGCAGAACGATTAGTTACAATGCTCAAAGCAATAAGTCAGTCTACTACTGGACTAGACTGACACAGCTAAAACTGTGCATTAGCTTTTAACTTGAAAATTCTTACTTTTGAATGCATGACTTTTGACTTTTGAATTGAATCTAATGCACCATTTTAGCTGTGTCGTTACACTACTCCCCTACTCCCTACTCCCTTATTTAATTCTAATGAAATCAGAAGATTTAAAGCAGTTATTAACAGCAATTTCTACAGGAGATATAACTCCAGAGTCAGCTTTAGAAAAGCTCAAAAATTTTGACTTTGAAAATGTCGAAAATTTTGCCAAAATTGACCACCATAGAAATATTAGAACAGGTTTTCCTGAAGTTATCTGGGGACCAGGAAAAACACCAGAACAAATTGTGAAAATTATGGAGGTAATGAGGAAAAATAATCCTGTAGTAATGGCAACAAGAATTGAACCAGAAACTTATGAAAAGTTGCAAGACAAAATTCCTGGTCTCTATTATTATCGAGATGCAAAAATCTGTGCAATTATCTCTGATTTTCCTACTCCAAAACATCAAGGTATAATTACAATTGTCAGCGCTGGTACTGCTGATTTAAAAGTAGGAGAAGAAGCAGCAGTTACAGCGACTCTTTGTGGTTTTTCTGTACAGCGCCTTTGGGATGTAGGGGTAGCAGGAATACATCGTTTATTAAGCAATAAACATTTAATTGCAGAAGCAGATGTATTAATTGTAGTAGCAGGTATGGAAGGTGCTTTACCTAGTGTAGTTGCAGGTTTAGCAGATTGTCCTGTTATTGCAGTACCTACAAGTGTAGGTTATGGAGCTAATTTTGATGGTTTAGCTCCACTATTAACAATGTTAAATTCTTGTGCCCCAGGAATAGGTGTTGTGAATATTGATAATGGTTTTGGAGCAGCTATTTTAGCAGGGCAAATTATTAGGGTAGGAGAGAAATTAGCTATTGAAGAAGGAAGAAGGAAGAAGGAAGAAGGAAGAATAAAGAAGGAAGAAATGGATGGGTACTCAAACTTCAAGTGATTGTAAATACTATGTAGAAGGCGGGGTGTTAAGCCCAAAATAAAATGATAAAAAATTTAGGTAATTAATAATTGCTGAAAATGGTTTTGGAGCCGCTATTTTAGCAGGGCAAATTATTAGGACAGCAGAGAAATTAGCTATTAAAGAAGGAAGAAGGAAGAAGGAAGAATAAAGAATAAAGAAGGAATAAATGGATGGGGACTCAAACTTCAAGTGATTGTAAATACTATGTAGAAGGCGGGGTGTTAAGCCCAAAATAAAATGATAAAAAATTTAGGTAATTAATAATTGCTGAAACGGCTTAAAAATTTATCTTTTAGGAGGAGTCAGGAGTCAAAAGGGAAGAAGAAGGAATTGGAAGGTATAAGGAGGAGAAAGTTTTTTTATCACACTCTTATCCGTTAGCGTAGCTCCCCCGGAGGGGGAACATAATATTACACCATTTTAAAAAAAGAATGTGTTTGAATAATAAGCGCCATTAAAAGACTTTATATAAAATGTCTATTTGACAAATAAAGATAATTTACGACATCAAAAATGGTATTAAACTTATTCATTCTGACTCCTGACTCCTGACTCCTGACTCCTGAACTATGCTAAATCAAATAAAAGAATTTCTCCATTTGACTGAGTTGAAATAGAAACCTCTTGAACTTCACTTAAAGCAACACCATCACCAGCTTTTAGAGATAACTTCTCATCAGTATCTACTTGAATATCTACTTCCCCACGAGCAACTTGAACCCATCCGTAACGTTCAGCATCAAAAGAATAAGAAAAGCGATCGCCCTGTTTCAAAGAACCTGCAAATAAATCTGCATCTTGATTAATTTTTAGTGCGTCATTTCTACCATCTTTCGCAACTACTAAATTTAATTTACCAGAGTTTTTTTCTATATCAAAAGAACGTTGATTATATGTTGGTTTTAAACCTCTAGAATTTGGTAGTAACCAAATTTGTAAAAAGTGAACTTCCTCAGATTTTGAGTGGTTATATTCACTATGCATAATTCCTGTACCCGTACTCATGTGTTGTACTTCTCCAGGATAAAGTACAGCACTATTTCCTCCACTATCTTTATGTTCTAATGCTCCTTCTAAAACATAAGTAATAATTTCCATATCTCGATGTCCATGAGTTCCGAAACCATTACTAGGAGAAACTCTATCTTCATTAATTACTCTGAGGGAACGAAACCCCATATATTCACGGTCAAAATAGTTGGCAAAAGAAAATGTATGATAAGTATTGAGCCAACCATGATTTGCGTGTCCTCTTGCTTCAGCTTTTCGTATAAAAATCATTCTTAATACCTCAGATAAAATTTGATTTTTTTTGTGGTAATTAAACTTTAATTAGGGTTTGCTGAATAAAGCTAAAAGTCAGGATACCTAAGACTTAGGAGCTTTTTATATTCAGTTTATCTCCAAGTTTATGGCTTTTATTGACCTCAAAATACTGAAATTTTCTGTTGAAATGCTAGAAAATTTCTTCACATAAAATGACCGAAACCGTTGTCTGTTCACCCATTCTCCGCGTCCCCGCGTCTCCGTGTCCCCGTGTCTTACCCCCACCAACCAATTTTTTCAGCAAACCCTAATTAGGGTTTGCGTATGGAAAGTCTTTTTGCTGGGGTAGGATACAACCCACCCTTCTCCCAGGAGGGGAATACAGGAGAAATGGCTTGGGAGCGAGGAGCTAGGAGTAAGAATTGTCACAAGATTATTGTCTAAAATACGCTCCTTTTTGAGCATGAAGAGCTGAAAACCAGGTGACTTCGTTAAGTTTGATTACTCCCAACTAATGTTGCATAATTGTGATTTTGCAGGAGTTAATTTTCACTCAAAATGATTGTTTGATTATGCAGCATTAACAAATGAATATTTTATTTGACTACTCCCCGTAGCTGTTGCCAAGGGAATTCTAAGTTGATACTACGCAACACCGATAAATCCATGTTGCTTCGTTTTTTCGAGCGCTGACCAAAGATATGCTCTTTGGGGACAATTTCCGCGGTGCCCCTACACAGTCGGCTTAAGTTTAACCCATGCTTTCTGCTTACTTTTGTCTAAACGTTTGTATATCCAGATAATAATACAGGACAACTAAAGTTGTCTAGTCTAAACGACTCGCTTGTTTTCATCCCCCGGTTAAAACACGGAGGCTTTCAACGTCGCTTTTCGGTAAGCATTTCCTGCGGAATACAAAGCTAACAGTTAGCTCGCTGTCAGCTCTCAGTTATCATTTATCATTACGGGGTTTTAATGAATATAGGCTTTAAAGTTAACTTTTAGGCACAAGTATAAATCATGACAATTAGTCAAGCGTTTATCTGAAACTAAAAGCAATAGCTGATAACGCAGTTCCTCCGCAGGAGGCTAGCTGACAGCTGTTTGCACAGCATTCCGGAGGAAATGCTTACTATTTTATTTATAGTTTAGCGTGAGCCCCATCGCAATAAGGAGGATTACCAGTTTTCTTACAATTACAAAGTGCTACTGTTTTTGCCTCTGTTATCTCAAATGCTATAGGAGTAAACTTAGTTCCAGCATGGGAACCATCACAATATGGTTTGTCAGGGTGACCTTTGGACTCACCACACGCACACCAATAGTAAGTGCCTACTTCAAGTTGTTCGATAATTACTGGTTTATTGTCTGCAATTACAGCTTCGGCCATTGTGTTCTTCTCTCTGAAATTAATCTCTGGATACAAAATCCATTAAACTTAGATTTTGTTTGGACATTTATACTTTAGCTCAAGTGAGGTTACTATGTATAGTATGTACTTTGAAGTAAGATAGTACCTAAAAAGATACTATGAAAGTCCAAACTGTAAAGAGAAAGGCCAATTGTCCAGCAGAGATTACTCTTAAGGTCATTGGTGGACGTTGGAAACTTTTGATTATCAAAGAACTATTTCATGGGGTCAAACGTTTCAATGAACTCTATCGTTCTCTACAAGGTGTAACTCACAAAATGCTGACCCAACAATTGCGTGAAATGGAGGCAGATGGCATTGTTCATCGCGAAATTTATTTGCAGGTTCCTCCAAAAGTCGAATATTCTTTAACTTCTCTCGGAAAAAGTCTGAAACCAATGATTCATGAAATGCATCAATGGGGAATTGAACATCTGAATTATCATCAGGAAAATGGAAATATAGATGAATAATTCCCTTCTATTGAACTTAATAATTAGCGCTCAAAAACCTTCTTCTTTTGAGCCAAAATTCCCTTCTGCCTTCTGCCTTCGTAGGCATTCAGCTATTAGCTGTCAGCTAGCCTCCTGGGTCGGGACTGCGTTAATAGTAACAAGAATGTCTCCTTAAGAACAGTGTTTAAATTAACAACTTACTTTAAGGGTAAGGGAGGCAATTTTTGTAGTAAGACAATTAATAAAGCTTTGAGCCTAAACTAAAAGCAATAGCTGAATGCGAGGGCATCCCGCAGGGAAGTGCTGATGGCTGACGGCTGAATACTTATCAATTCGGCAACTTATATTGACCTACAATTTTCTTAGCAAATTCCGGCACATGAGCTTCTAATTTTTCTGGATAATTCCGCTTCACATAAAGATAATTACGAGTGAAATGAGAATCAATAGAAAACCGCCCATATTCTAAACCTTTAGGACCAATTTTTTCAATAACAACCCCCATTAATTTGGCAGCCCACATCGGCAAAGTAACAGCTTGATCGTAAGCCGGAATACTTTGTTGAACAGCATTTTTTCGATCTCCCTGAGACATTACAGGTTGAGTATCTAACTGATTCATCACCAAATCTAACATTTCTTTTCCTGTCTCATTCCTAACAGTAATCCACTGCCAACCAAAAGGCGCTCCCATATATCCTACCACCAAATCTGCTAAACCATTTACATAGTCAAAACAACTCATACAAGAAGGAGCAAAAACATCTTTTAATTTCTTAGTATTTAACCCAAAAAATGGCACTTTTTCTATTGTTCCATCCTCATGTTTAAAATGTACTCGAAAGTCTTGCATAAATTCATAATGCACCACAGTTTCTGGGGACTTACTCGTAGTATCTAAGAACTTTTGCAAACCCTCTCTTGTGACATTATCCACACAAGGAGTTCCCAAAACATAGAGCTTTTCTAAACCTAATTGTTTTTCCACGGTTCGTAATGCTTGAATCTGACAACCAACCCCAATTACTAACAGTTTTTTCATCCCAGATTTTTCAATTTCTTCTAATACCGAAAGATTAGGAGAAAGAGTTGGTTTATTCACTTTTGCTGCCAATACTTCCTCTGGAGTCCGGGCAATAACTGGCATCGGTTGAAAGCGGTCTTCCTTAGTATTTTGCACACAGACAACACCCTCTACAATATTTTGATTGAGCATTTCACAGGCGATCGTACTCACAATACCAGTCCATTGTGCGCCCTCAATAGGTTGTTTTTTGCGAGCTGCCATCATATCTTGATGAACGCCAAAATAGGTCTCATTATCATTGTCTAGGTTGCGGGTGCGTCCGTGAGTTTGTTGTTCGAGGTTGTCAAATTGTTGATTAAGAAATGCACAAGCATCCTTGACATAATGGATATAATATGTGTCGCACAAACCACATTCGCTACAGAGTTCTTTGGCAGGGCGACGGGCACCTGGTCTGAGAGCTTTAGCTTTCTTGTGTTTAGGGATGTTTGGAGTTGAGATAGTCATTTCAGTTAACAGTTATCAGTTATCAGTTGTCAGTACCTCCAGTAATAGGGAGGCAAAGTTAGGAACTTTTATCTAGGATACCACCTATCAGTTATCAGTTGTCAGTTATCAGTTATCAGTATAATATCATGTCCGGATAATAGCGTGATAAAAAACCTTTTCCCTTCTAACCTTTTCTTTCCTCCTGCCTCCTGCCTCCAGCTCCCGCTGCCTTACCTCCTCCAAAGTGTAAGTATTCAACCGGACATGATATAAAATGGATATTCCCAAATTCAGCAGGAAACTAAAAGAGATTCGGTGATGAGCGTAAATTACATTTTATAGCGCTTTTCACATGGATAGACTACAGTTAGTATGGGCAACCCAAAAGCATTTTTCTACTCCCTACTCCCTACTCCCTACTCCCTACTCCCTACTCCCTACTCCCTACTCCCTAGCCAAAAATAATTTTGTGGTCTACTCAAATGAAAAGCTCTATAAGCCAATACATCGATGAAGCAATGTCCCAAGCAGTTTACGACCGACTCGAAGATGGCACTTTCGTCGGTAGAATTCTATCCTGCAAAGGCGTTATCGCATTTGCATCCACACTGCGCCAGTGCGAGAATGAGTTATATCATGTCCGGATAATAGCGTGATAAAACACTTTTTCTCATGAGCGCCTTTTCTTCCCTTCTGCCTCCCCCTCCTGGGAGGGGTTAGGGGTGGGTTGCCTCCTGCCTTACCTCCTCCAAAGTGTAAGTATTCAACCGGACATGATATTACGCTCGACTCTAGAAGATTGGATTCTAATAGGGTTGAAACTCTATCATGCTCTGCCAGTTATCAACAACCTTTCATAAAATGCTATAATAAAGACTCCAAAAAAGTTAAACTCAGAAATCATGGTAGTCGATTCTGCAAGAACTAAACCTCAAAACAAAGCTTGGCCTTACCTAGAATTTGACGCTCTAGGTAGAGCCAAAATAGTTAATACTAAAATACGAATTTCTTACTTAATTCAGGAACGATTAGCACACGGTTGGAGTCCCGAAGAAATTCACTTTCAGCACCCAGAAATATCTTTGCCTCAGATTTATTCTGCTCTGAGTTATTATTATACTCATCAGCAGGATATCGACAGAGAAATTGCCCAGGAAAATCAAGAAATTGAAGCTTTAAAACAAGAATTAAAAGCCAGTGGTTATGGCTTTGAATCTGAAGAGTTTAAAAAGTCAATTTTCGGCAAAACTAAAGGAGATTAAAAGTGTGAGTAGCCTATTATTTTGATCTCCAGTTAATCGAGCGATCGCCGTAGGTTTGCGGCTAAGAGGAGTAGAAGTGCTAACAGCCTAAGAAAATGGTCAAAGTAGGACTGAAGACAAGCAAATTATGACCATAGCTACCAACCTCAATCGTCCTGTAGTGACAACTGATCATGATTTCTTAGTCTTAACAAAAGAAAGGTTAGATCGAGGCGAAAAATTCTCTGGAGTCTTCTTCTTGAGTTCTCAAATTTCTATTGGCTACGCTGTAGAAGAGCTTGAAGTTTATGCCAAAGCAGGAGAAATACAAGATTTTATCAACCGGGTGATTTTTCTATAATTAACTTCGGTATCAATCTAGAAGGGCGATCGCTTCTGCTAAAACCAACCACCTCTGAGGGGTGATCCCCTCTAATCGACAATGTGGTTAAACAGTTGTAATTACTAGCAATTAGAGCTATAATCCCATATGGACAAAAATAGCCATTATCCAAAAGGAAAGAAGAAAAGTCTATGTCAACTTATAATAAAGTAGTAAGTCAAATTCACAGCCTCACCAAGGCAGAGCAACTCCGACTATTAGAAGAGTTAAAAGCAATAGTGGAGAACTCCATAGAAACAGAGACAGAAGAAGAACTCATTTTTCCCGCAGAAATAGCTGCCAGCGAAACTGCATGGCAAGATTACTTAGCAGGTAGCGATCGCGGCAAATCTCTCCAAGAACTAGAATTAGAATTATTTGGGAGGCAGCTTTTTCAATTTTAGTTATCAGTTATCAGCATGGAAAGGTCTCTAAATATAAACTGGGTTTATATGTTTTTATACTATAATAGATACAAAAATTCTCTTTTTGGGTATTCTAATTTATGGTAAAACTACCTAAACAGACCTTATTAGCTGTGCTGAAAATAGCTCTGGTGTCTACTTCTTTGCCTTTAATAGTAACAAGTTTGTCTCTATTACACCCAAGCACCAAGCAAGTTAATAGTCTAGTATTTGCCAAAGTAAATACTCAGCCTAACCCTCAACCTACTGCTAGTCTTGAACCAAAAAAGACAAGTCAACCCACTGAACAAAAAACACAGGAAAAATCGGAAAATTCTGATGATGAGAAAGGGTGGGAAGGGTGGTTAATTTTAATACCTGTGCTGGCGGGTTTGTATTTGGGAATTCTCTGGTTTCGTCCTCTATGGTTATTAGTACTACCTGCGGAATTTAATATACCGAAAACACCAATAACTCCAGAGGTGAAACTACCTGTTGGTATCTTACGTTTTCTCAAGTATCGCCCCAGGGTATTAGATGCTTGGGTTGAAAAACATCTGGAGACTTTTCAACAGAAGTTTCTGGAGAATGAAACTGTTGAGGAGCGGAAAGATTATGTTTCGCTTCCGGTTGAATTAAACAGTCAGGAAATTGATGAGCTGACAGCGGAAACCTTGAGCGAACCTTTTAACAGAGAAAAGCGAGTGCGACTGCTAATTTGGGGTGAAGGAGGCTCAGGAAAAACAACTATTGCTTGTCAAATTGCTAAATGGGCAATGAAAAAACAGCATCAGTCTAAAGCTTTAGCCAAACATTTGATGTTACCAGTTTTAATTGAGAAAGAAATTGATAATACTGGGGATGGTATCAAACCGATAATGGAAGCAATTATGGCTGAAATTCAGGAGTTGATCGACAATGAACAAATGATTGTTGATGAATTATTAGTTAAACAACTCCTGCGACAGCGCCGAATTTTATTGATAGTCGATCGCTATTCGGAGATGAGTCAAGCAACTCAAGAGAAATTTAATCCCGATCCGAAAGAGTTTCCGGCAAATGCTTTAATTGTCACTTCTAGAATAGAGGAAGATTTCCGAGGTATTGACATTAAAATTAAAACTCTCCGGTTTGATGGAGGAAAGTTAGCTTATTTTATTGAGCAGTATTTGAAGGAGTGCAGTAAGTGGCATTTATTTGAGGCGGATCAAGAAGAATTTTTACAGGAATGCGCTCAACTTGCACGCATTGTTGGGGAACAGAAGACTATTACTGTTTTGCTGGCAAAGCTTTATGCTGAGAAGATGATTAATAGTCAGGAGAATAATTTTACCTCGGAGGGCTAACTACTGAAGCCGAATAATTGGACAAAGTTGGAAAAATCTTAATAAATCTTGAAAACCTGCTGATTATCTGCTATAGTATATTAAACTTTTAAAATTTATTTTAAAATTTATCAAATGCTTTTTTTCATGGTTTACCAGTTCAAATGCAATCAATTAAGACCAAATTAAAAGTTAACAATTACCAAAAAACCATACTTGCTAAACACGCAGGTGTTGCTCGTCATGCTTATAACTGGGGGTTAGCAACTTGTATTTCTGAGTACGAATCAACCAAAAAACGCCCTAGTGCTATCACTTTGCATAAACGTTTAGTGGCTGAGGTGAAATCAATTAACCCCTGGTACTATGAAGTATCAAAGTGTGCCCCCCAGCAAGCTTTAAGAGACTTAGACAGGGCATTTAAAAACTTTTTAACTATTCCTGATCGAGGATTTCCTAGATTCAAGAAAAAAGGTAGAAAAGACAGTTTTTACCTAGAAGGAAGTATCAAAATTCTCCAAGGAAACTACATACAATTACCTAGAATAGGAATAGTAAAAACTTATGAAATCTTACCTTCTGTGCCAGTAAAAAATGTGAGAATATCAAAACGTGCAGATAGTTGGTACATAAGTTTCAAGTATGACTTTGAATCCTATCCAACAGAAAAAGTAGGAGAAACTATAGGTGTAGACATAGGCATAAATACATTAGCAACCTGTTCTGATGGCAGTAAATTTGCTAACGTCAAAGCCTATAGGCAAGCCAAAAAACGATTAGTTCGTCATCAACGTGCAGTCAGCAAAAAAGTTATTGGCTCCAAAAACAGGCGCAAAGCAGTAAAAAAACTAGCAAAACTCCACAAAAAAGTAGCCGATATTAGAGCAAACGCACTACATAAACTCACAACATGGTTAGCTAAAAACCACAGCACCATAGTAATTGAGGATTTGAATGTGAGTGGAATGCTCAAAAACCATAAACTAGCAAGTGCCATAGCAGACTGTGGATTTTATGAATTCAAGCGTCAGCTTACATACAAGTGTGAATGGTACGGCAGTGAATTAGTAATAGCGGATAGATTTTATCCAAGTTCTCAAATATGTTCAAACTGTGGGCATCAACAGAAAATGCCGTTACACTTGAGAACTTATGAATGTAGTGAATGCAGTTTTGAAGCTGATAGAGATTTGAACGCTGCTATCAACTTAAAAAACTATGTGAATCAGTAGCTTGAGTCAAGAGCGAATTTAAGCCTGTGGAGAAGATAAGTTACAGACTGCGGTCAGTGGTCTTCAGTGAAACAGGAAGCTAGCTCCAAAGCTCATGCAATCATTCATGGGTAAGTTTGGGTAAGTTTAGTAGAACGGTTCTCTCGACAATATTCCCGATATGATACTTAACCATTTAGAAAAGTTGAACCGTCAAGGTGAAAGAAAGACTGGGAGTAAATATTCTACCATTAAACAGGATGCTCAACTAATTGCTTGGAAATGTTTGGAGGAAAATTATAAACCATCCGATGTGAAGCGCAAAGAAGTAATTGAGGCTTTTCCCAGTTTGGATACAGATGAAGCAGAAAACTGTCTTAATTATTTTGAGGAAGAATTGCGACTGCTTAAGCGTACTGGATATGGCCCAATAAAAGATAGGAAGAACATTTGCTTTGCTCTCGATCCGTTAGCAGAATATTTAGCTGCACTATATTTGTTACAGGAGAATAAGGATGATGAGGAAAAGTGGGAGGAGTTCCTGGCAAAAGTAAAGGAAAAGTTGGGTAAAGAAGAAATCAAAGGCTTTTTGCTGACAGTGAGAGATTGTTGTCTAGCAAAAGGTTCAGAACTCAGAGTACCCAGAACTGTCGCAGATGAAATTGGGAAATTAGCAGGATTAAATTTAGAGGCTTTACAAAAAAAGTTAGAGATACAAAGGATTAAAAGATTTGTCCGCAATTTGTTTGCTCCAGGGGCGGCGACAAAAGATAGGGTAGATGATCTGAAAAAAATCGAAGATAGTGGTTCGGCAGCTCAGTTTGTTGCTCTTGATATTATTAAATGTCTAAAAGATGACGATCAAAAAGTCCGTAAATCTGCTGCACAGGCGTTGGGTAAGTTAGATAATTCTACTGAACCTGTTATACAAGCCCTATTAGGCAAATTTCAAGATACAGATCCAGACGTGCGCCTTTCTGCTGTAGAGGCGTTAGGTAACTTAGGCAATGCTTCTGAACTTTTGGTGAAAGCTATTTTAGCTTTACTTCAAGACGAAAATCTAGCGGTGCGCTTTTATGCTATAGAGGCGTTGAAAAAACTAAGTAATACTTCTGAACTTGTAGTGAAAACTCTTTTAACTTTACTTCAAGACAAAAATCTAGAGGTGCGTCGCTCTGCTGTAGAAGCGTTGGGCAACTTAGGCAATTCTTCTGAACTTTTGGTGAAAGCCATTTTAGCTTTACTTCAAGATGAATATCCAGGATTGCGCCGTTCTGCTGTAGAGGCATTGGGTAACTTAGGTAATGCTTCTGAATCTGTTGTGCAAGCTATTTTAGCTTTATTTCAAGATAAAGATACAAGGGTACGCTCTTCTGCTGTAGAGGCATTGGGCAACTTAGGTAATACTTCTGAACCTGTAATGCAAGCTCTTTTAGCTTTACTTCAAGATGAATATCCAGACGTGCGCCGTTCTGCTGTAGAGGCATTGGGCAACTTAGGTAATGCTTCTGAATCTGTGGTGCAAGCACTGTCAAATTTAGTTCAAGATAGTGAACCGTTTGTACGTTACTTTGCTGCTAAAGCATTAGAAAAGTTGGGTAAGAATTCAGAAGCTGAAAAGTAGAAAACTTTGTTGTTCCATTAATAAATATTTCACATGAAAAAAATGATGAAATTAACAGAAATTAGACAAAAAGGATACGAAGCACTAATAGATTCATTAGGTGTTGTGGGAATGTTACGTTTTATCCAAGAACTTGATGCAGGTTCCGGAGATTATACCAAGGAAAAATATCAATTAGAGGAACCTACATTTGAGGAATTTGAAGAGTTTGTTAGACAAAAAAATAAACTTCAAGATGATAGTTCAGAAGTCAATTGTTCAGCACCAGAAGCATTGGATAAATTAGATAATACTTCAGAAGCAGTTGTGCAAACTCTATTAACTCTACTTCAAGATGACAATTCAAGTATGCGTATATCTGCTGTAGAAGTGTTAGGCAAATTAAGCAATTCTTCAGAGCCAGTGGTGCAAGCTCTATTAACTCTACTTAAATATGATGATTCAACAGTGCGTTCTTCTTTAGTAGAGGTATTAGAAAAGTTAGATAATAGTTCAAAACCTACTTGAGTAGGGGAGTGGTAAACATAATAATAATTATTATTAATACTATAGCAGTTCTTTAACCTATGAAGTACAGTTTTAGATCCCCCCTAACCCCCCTTACTAAGCTATCCCTTATAAGGAACTCCTCAGAAATGGGGACACGGAGACGGGGAGACACGGGGACACGGAGAGCAGGGGAGAAGGGGAGCAGGAGAGAAGAGAGAAATAGTCATATCAGAAATGGGGACACGGAGACGGGGAGACACAGGGATAAATAGTCAT
>NZ_JAAHHG010000150.1 GCF_010692555.1 Okeania sp. SIO3B5
ATAGGAGTCACACGGTACCCGCGTGGGAAGGAATTAAACCTCCATGAATATCAGAGTTATCCCGGTAAAGGGACTGGCTGAACATAAACTAGGTTTACTTAGGCCAACCGAGTCGCACAAATCTATCAGCTATGACTAATTCACTACCTAACCATTCACATTTGTATGTAAGTTGACGCTTAAATTCATAAAAACCACAATCTGCTATGGCACTTGCTAATTTATGATTTTTGAGCATTCCACAAGAAGAGGATTGTAATTCAGTTGCATAAGTTTCAACCCGGACTACTTCCCAATCTCCTTGTTTATAATGAGTGCTGTAGCCATGACTTCTGGGGTCGTGTTCTTCAGAGACTCGAACATATTCGGTAAAGCGATCGCCTACTTTGGGAATAGGGCTATCACTAGAATCCCAGTTCTCTTGCAGAATTTTAGTCAAAGCTTGTGTGTGCTGAAGTTTTCTTCCCCTCCAGTGAGGCTGGTTTGTATCTGCCTTATAAACTATCCATTTACGCATTATTGTTGCTATTCCTCCTCTGTATAGGGAAAAGGTTTTTTTATCAGGCTATTATCCGGACATGATATTACATAGGAGGCAACAAAGCCAAAATCTCAGTTGACGGGACAGAAATCAACTTCGGCAACTTTTGATATAATTATCCATATAAAATTGAGTAACTAATAACTATGGAATTAGCAACTGCATTTATTTCAACCACAGATTATCTGGAAGGAGAAAAAATGAGTCCCATTCGCCATGAATATCTCGGCGGTCAAATATTTGCTATGTCTGGTGGCAGTGAAGAACATAACCGCATTTCAGGTAATATCTACGCTAGTTTATTAACACACTTACGGGGAAGCGGATGTAAAACTTTTATTGCAGATATGAAAGTTAAAATTGCCATTGCCGAAAATAGCTCGGATATTTTTTATTATCCCGATGTTATGGTAACTTGCGACCCACAAGATACAGAAAAATATTATAAAAGTTTTCCTTGTTTAATTGTTGAGGTACTTTCTCCTTCTACTCAAGATTTAGACAGACGAGAAAAACGTTTGAATTATCAAAGTTTAGCAAGTTTGCAAGAGTATATATTGGTTGATCAAACAGAAATGAAAGTAGAAGTTTATCGTTCGTTAGGAACTGGTTATTGGTCTAGAGAAAGTTTAGGAAAAGAAGATTTTTTAGAGTTAAAGTCAGTGGGGTTAACTTTAACAATGGCCGATATTTATGATGAAGTTTTATAGCTTTTGTAGAGAGATTTCATGGAACCTTCCTACCTGATGATTTATCATTTCTAATTTATGATAAAATTGTAAGCATTCAGCTATTAGCTGTCAGCTATCAGCAACAAGAATGTCTCCTTAAGGACAGTGTTTAAATTAACAACTGGCTTTAAGGGTAAGGGAGGCAATTTTTGCAGTAAGACAATTAAATATTGCTTTTATCCTAAACTAAAAGCAATAGCTGATAGCTGAAGTCCGCAGTTCCTCCGATAGGAGGCTGGCTGACGGCTGAATGCTTACATAAAATTTAACTAATTGAACAAAAAAAATAAAGGAGGAAATTATGATTGCTCAACCGGAAAATCATCAAAAAATGACAGCAGAAGAATATTTAGAATGGGAAGCTAAACAGGAATTTCGCCATGAATATGTGGATGGAGAAATTTTAGCCATGACTGGAGCAAGTCTTCCTCATGTTGACATTGCCCTTAGTTTTTATCGCGCTCTCTATCCCCATCTCCGTCAAAGAGGATGTCGAGTTTATGTGTCTGATGCTAAGGTTAAGGATGCTAAAAATAATCGTTATTTTTATCCAGATTTAGTTATTAGTTGTAATGCTGATGATGCAAAATCTCGTAAATTTATCCAAAATCCTAGTGTAATTATTGAAGTTCTTTCTCCCGGTACAAGGGGTTACGATCATAGTGATAAGTTTAAATATTATCGTCAATTTTCGAGTTTGCAAGAGTATGTTTTAGTAGATTCAGAATCAATATCTGTGGAGATATATCAGCGTGGTGAGGGTAGAATGTGGCTTTATTCTGCATATACAGAGGGAGAAGATTTTACATTATCTAGTATTGAGTTTAATTGTGCTGTTGATGTTTTATATGAGGACGTTAGTTTTGAGACTGAAGAACAGAAATAAATATAGTAAACTGCATAACTGGTTGGTTCTACAGAAATATAATTGAGTAAAACCAATTTTAAGAGTTAATTTTATGAAAGGGATAGTTAGATATTCTCTGGTGTGGGGAGCAACATTTATTAGTGTCTGTGGCTTAACTTTGGGGATGGTTAAGCCAGTGGTGGGGGAAATTAAACCTGCTGTGGTAGCACAACAGTCTGGGGAACTGGAGGAATTTAAACGACTTGTTCAAGAAGCAATGGAGTTTTCAGAACAGGGAAAATATAATGAAGCTATTTCACAATTAGAACGTGCCTTAGTTATTGTAGAAAATGCAGGTGCTTCTGAACACCCTGCTGCTGCCCATATTATTAATTTTTTAGGACTGCAGCACTATTACCAAGGGAAGTACACAGAAGCCTTACCCTTATACCAAAGGTCTCTGGTAATATTAGAAAAAGCATTAGGAACTAACCATCCAGATGTTGCTGCCAGCCTCAACAACTTGGCATTACTGTACAGTGACCAAGGGAACTACACAGAAGCCTTACCCCTGTACCAAAGGTCTTTGGCAATCAGAGAAAAAGCATTAGGAACTAACCATCCAGATGTTGCCACCAGCCTCAATAATTTGGCAGGACTGTACCGAACTCAAGGCAACTACACAAAAGCCTTACCCCTATTACAACGGTCTCTGGCAATCACAGAGAAAGCATTAGGAGCTGACCATCCACAGGTTGCCACCAGCCTACTCAACCTCGCAGGACTGTACCGTGCCCAAGGGAAGTACACAGAGGCCGAACCTCTACACCAGAGGTCTCTGGCAATATTTGAGAAAGCATTAGGAACTGACCATCCAGACGTTGCTACTAGCCTCAACAACCTGGCAAATTTGTACCAAGCTCAAGGGAACTATACAGAAGCCTTACCCCTATACCAAAAGTCTCTGGCAATATATGAAAAAGCATTAGGAGCTGACCATCCACAGGTTAGCACCAGCCTCAATAATCTGGCAGAACTCTACCGTGCCCAAGGGAAGTACACAGAAGCTTTACCCCTATTCCAAAGGTCTCTGGCAATCACAGAGAAAGCATTAGGAGCTGACCATCCACAGGTTAGCACCAGCCTCAATAATCTGGCAGAACTCTACCGTGCCCAAGGCAAGTACACAGAAGCCTTACCCCTATCCCAAAGGTCTCTGGCAATATATGAAAAAGCATTAGGAGCTGACCATCCACAGGTTGCCGCCAGTCTCAACAACTTGGCAGGACTGTACAGTAACCAAGGGAAGTACACAGAAGCCTTACCCCTATTCCAAAGGTCTCTGGCAATCACAGAGAAAGCATTAGGAACTGACCATCCACAGGTTGCCGCCAGTCTCAACAACTTGGCAGGACTGTACCGAACTCAAGGAAACTACACAGAAGCCTTATCCCTATTCCAAAGGTCTCTGGCAATCACAGAGAAAGCATTAGGAACTGACCATCCACAGGTTGCTGCCAGTCTCAACAACTTGGCAGGACTGTACCGTGACAAAGGAAACTACACAGAAGCCTTACCCCGATACCAAAGGTCTCTGGCAATATATGAAAAAGCATTAGGAGCTGACCATCCACAGGTTGCTGCCAGCTTCAACAACCTGACAGTATTTTACTATATCCAAGGAAAGTACACAGAAGCCTTACCCCTATTACAACGGTCTCTGGTAATATTAGAAAAAGCATTAGGAGCTGACCATCCACAGGTTGCTGCTAGCCTCAACAACCTGGCAGAACTGTACCGTAACCAAGGGAAGTATACAGAAGCCTTACCCCTATTCCAAAGGTCTCTGGTAATATTAGAAAAAGCATTAGGAACTGACCATCCAAACGTCGCCACCAGCCTCAATAACTTGGCATTACTGTACCTAGACCAAGGAAACTACACAGAAGCCTTACCCCGATACCAAAGGTCTCTGGCAATATATGAAAAAGCATTAGGAGCTGACCATCCAAACGTCGCCACCAGCCGACTTAACCTGGCAACACTTTACCAAACCCAAGGAAATACAACCAGTGCTATTGAATATCTAACCCAGGCAATGGAAGTACAAGAGACTACCCTTACTTCTTTCCTTGCCACAGGTTCGGAAAGCCAAAAACAAGCTTCCATGAGAACGCTCTCAACCACAACTCATCTAACAATATCCCTACACCTCCAAGACGCACCCAATAATCCAAAAGCAGCAAACCTCGCCCTCACTACCATTCTCCGACGCAAAGGTCGCATTCTTGACTCCACCATCAACTCCCTCCAAACCATCCGCGACAACCTCACCCCAGAAAACGAAAAACTCCTCGACAACCTGGCAACCACCCGCACTCAAATAACTGCCCTCATCTACGAAAAACCGAAAAATGTCTCACTCGAACAATATCGCCAACAAATAGCTACCCTAAAAGGTAAAGCAGAAAAATTAGAAGCTGACCTTTCTCTAGCTAGTGCAGCATTTATGAAAGTTAAAATTGCCATTGCCGAAAATAGCTCCGATATTTTTTATTATCCGGATGTGATGGTAACTTGCGACCCACAAGATACAGAAAAATATTACAAGAGTTATCCTTGTTTAATTGTGGAGGTACTTTCCCCTTCTACCCAAAATTTAGACCGACGAGAAAAACGGTTGAATTATCAAAGTTTAACAAGTTTGCAAGAGTATGTATTGGTTTCTCAAACAGAAATGAAAGTAGAAGTTTATCGTCCGTCAGAAACTGGTTATTGGTCTAGGGAAAGTTTAGGAAAAGAAGATTTTTTAGAGTTAAAGTCGGTGGGGTTAACTTTAACAATGGGTGATATTTATGATGAGGTTTTGATATAGCATTCAGCATTTCCTACGGAATGCTCCGCAAACAGCTTAAGTTAAAACTTTAGCGGTGGTGCATTTTAATCGTCATGTATTGTCCGGTAATATTTGTTACGAGAACAGTGGGAGCATCTTGCTCCCGTGCCAGGTATTCTTTTTTGCTGTATACCATTACGCGATCGGGACTACCAAAATTCTGTAGGTAAAGGATTTCAATTTGATCAATGCTCTAATACCAAATTGATAAATGTTTGCTACAAATAGTTAGGGTATTTATTCTAATGCGCGAATTTAGAGTTTAGAATGCAGAATGGATAGATTTAATACTATTTTTGATGTTGTAAATTACCTTGTTCGTGAAACAGACTTTATCTGAAAGTCTTTTTATGGTGCTTATTATTCGTAAAATTCTTTTTTCAAAATGGTATAACACTTTTTTGTAGTGCTATATTCAACAATTAATAATGGCTTTGTTGCATGAAAGTATATCGCTGCTGCACTTGCTCCGCATATGTACTTCATCACGCGCGGAAACTGCTGTAACTATTGGACAATAGATAATCAATCTTTGACATAAAAAGGCTGAAACTTTTACCTGTAAAAGCTTTGAGATTTAATCAGCAGAGTAATAACTATTGGACAATAGTAAATAGAACATCAAGCCATCCCGAAAGATAGCGATATAGCTGCCGCTAGGCTCCGCCAACGCTTGGCAGTGCAGAGTAATAACTATTGGACAATAGTAAATAGAACATCAAGCCATCACGAAACACAGCGATCGCTTTGTGTGTAGAGTAATAACTATTGGACAATAGTAAATAGAACATCAAGCCATCCCGAAAGATAGCGATATAGCTGCAGAATGGATGTTAAGAACGCTACTTTCATGCAAAAAATGGGAGCAAGATATGAGCATGGGAGCAAGATGCTACCTGTTTTTGTTCTTGTTTTTCGTACCTCAGATGAAAGTGTCGCTTCATGGGAGCAAGATATAAGCATGGGAGCAAAATACGAGTATAGGAGCAAGATGCTCCCACTGCTTTTGTGATCATCATTACAATGGATAATTGACAATTGATAATTGATAATTAATCCATTCGGTTTAAAGCCTCTCCTTTTAAGGAGAAAAAATAAATCTGATTTCTTTATATTCAATTCCGTAACGGTTTTAACCAGAGGTAATTATCCATTATTCATTATCCATTATCAATTGATGAAAATGCATCATCACCAAAAAACTTATCCAGAACAAATTTCCCTACTCCCTTATTTATAAATATTCAAGGGGAGATGGTATAATTTTAAGTTTTAGCTTTTGATAACTGACAACTGATAACTGATAACTGAAATGACCTATAAATTATGGCACAATATTAAGGACAATTAAACAGTCCAAATAATTCATATTATCTATGACCAAAACCATACCAGAATTACCAAGCAAATACGACGCATTCTCCACCGAGGCGAAATGGCAGAAATATTGGGAAGAAAACAATACTTTCAAAGCTGACCCCAACCATCCAGGGGACCCCTATTGCATTGTCATCCCCCCACCGAATGTTACAGGCAGTCTCCACGCAGGCCATGCCTTCAATAATTCGCTCATTGACGCTCTCATTCGTTACCATCGGATGCGCGGTGACAACGCTCTCTACCTCCCCGGTACAGATCACGCGAGTATTGCCGTGCAAACTATTCTGGAACGGAAACTGAAGGAAGAAGGCAAAACCCGCTATGATATTGGGCGAGAAAAATTTCTGGAACGCGCGTGGGAATGGAAAGCTGAGTCTGGGGGTACTATTGTTAACCAACTACGTCGTTTGGGAGTTTCTACAGACTGGACTCGCGAACGTTTTACCCTGGATGAAGGTTTATCAAAAGCTGTGATCGAAGCATTCATACGTCTCTACGATGAAGGTCTCATTTATCGCGGTAACTACCTGGTCAACTGGTGTCCTGCGAGTCAGTCTGCTGTTTCTGACTTGGAAGTTGAAAATAAAGAAGTCAACGGCAACCTCTGGCATTTTCGTTACCCTCTCACCGATGGCAGTGGTTATGTGGAAGTCGCTACTACTCGTCCGGAAACAATGTTGGGAGATACTGGCGTCGCGGTTAACCCCAATGACGAACGCTACAAAAATCTCATTGGCAAAACTCTCACCCTACCAATAATGGAACGGGAAATACCTATTGTTGCGGATGAGTTGGTTGACCCTGAATTTGGTACTGGTTGTGTCAAAGTTACTCCCGCTCACGACCCCAATGATTTTGAAATGGGTAAACGTCACAATTTGCCATTTATCAATATTATGAATAAGGATGGTAGTTTGAATGAAAACGCAGGACCTTTTGTTGGGCAAGACCGTTTTGAGGCACGGAAAAATGTTGTGAAACGGTTAGAAGAAGAGGGTGTTTTGGTTAAGGTAGAGGAGTATAGTCATAGCGTTCCTTATAGCGATCGCGGCAAAGTACCAGTCGAACCGTTGCTCTCAACTCAGTGGTTTGTCAAAATTAAACCCTTGTCTGAGAAAGCGCTGGAATTACTAGATAAACATAACCAACCAAAATTTGTTCCCGAACGTTGGACGAAGGTTTATCGCGACTGGTTGGTGAAAATTAAGGACTGGTGTATTTCCCGGCAACTTTGGTGGGGTCATCAAATTCCAGCTTGGTATGCTGTGAGCGAAACTAATGGGAAAATTGCCGATAACACTCCTTTTATTGTTGCTCGTTCGGAGACGGAAGCGTTGGAGCAAGCAAAAGCAAAATTTGGTGCTGATGTCAAAATTGAACGAGACCCAGATGTACTTGATACCTGGTTTTCATCAGGTTTATGGCCGTTTTCAACATTGGGCTGGCCTGAAAACACTCCCGACTTAGCAAAATATTATCCTACTAGCACCCTTTCCACCGCTTTTGATATCATCTTTTTCTGGGTGGCTAGAATGGCAATGATGGGAACTCATTTCATGGGTAAAATGCCTTTTGAAACGGTTTATATTCACGGTTTAATGTTAGATGAAAAAGGGAAAAAACAATCTAAATCTGTTGGTAATGGTATCGATCCTTTATTATTAATTGAAAAGTATGGTACTGATGCTTTACGTTATACTTTGATGCGAGAAACTGCTGGAGCAGGGCAAGATGTGAGGATGGATTATAATCGGGAAACTGATGAGTCGGCATCGGTGGAAGCTTCTCGAAATTTTACTAATAAAATTTGGAATGCTGCTCGATTTGTGATGATGAAATTAGAGGGTAAATCTCCTCAAGAATTAGGAGAACCGGAGGCGGATAAATTAGAGTTAGTTGACTGTTGGATTTTGTCTCGTTTCTATCAAGTTGTAGAGCAAACTTGTGATTATTTAGATAATTATGGTTTGGGGGAAGCTGCGAAGGGTCTTTATGAATTTATTTGGGGAGATTTTTGTGATTGGTATCTGGAATTAGTTAAGTCTCGTCTTCAAGGTGAGGATGAGATTTCTAAGTTAGTAGCACAACAAACTTTGGCTTATGTTTTGGATGGAATTTTAAGATTATTACATCCTTTTATGCCTCATATTACTGAGGAAATTTGGCATACTTTGAATCAAGTTGGTGAGGAAGATTGTTTGGCTTTGCAGTCTTATCCAAAGTTGGATAAATCTCTAATTAATCCAGATTTGGAAGCGGAGTTTGAGTTATTAATTGGGGTAATTCGGACTATCCGAAATTTACGGTCTGAGGTTGATATTAAACCAAAGGTAAAAATTACGGCAATTTTGCAGAGTGAGAATGAAAAAGAACGGAAAATTTTGAGTAAAGGTGAGGTTTATATTCAGGATTTAGCTAAAGTAGAAAAGTTGAATATTACTCCTAGTGTTGATGGGGAAGTTGGTCAAACTATTGCTGGTGTTTTTGGTACTGTGCAGATTTTAATTGCCTTATCTGGAGTAGTAGATATTGAAGCTTTATCTGCTCGGTTGGAGAAGAAGTTAGGAAAGTTAGAAAAAGAGATTTTGTCTACTTCTAAAAGGTTGAGTAAACCAGAGTTTGTTAAGAAAGCTGATGCTAAATTTGTAGAAGAAACAAAGAATAATTTAGCCGAGGCAGAAAAGCAGGCAGAAATTTTACGCGATCGCTTACTTCAGTTAAAGTCAAATTAGGCATATTTGTAAGGGGTAAATAGCCATTTACTAACGCAAAGCTAATATCAAGTCTCATTAATTAGCTATCTTTAGTCATCTTTAGATGACTTCTACTTTGAGCCAAGAAATTTATTTCTTGGCGGATGACATGGTTGCCAAGTTCGCCAAGTTTGCCAAGCCAAGTTTGCCAAGGATTGAAATCCTTGGCTAATAGTTTAAGTCATCTTAAGATGACTCTTGAGAAGTATGCCATCTTTTTATAAAGAAGAGAGCGATCGCTTACTTCAGTTAAAATCAAATTAGGCATATTTGGTTGGGTTTAGTTATTAGCTAGCCCAACTTTTAATTTTGAAAATAAAGAATGCAAATTTCTTTGCTAGTCAGAGGTATTTATCATTCTGTTGTTAAACAAGTGGATTTTCTATAAACTCAATAAATTGTTTTCCTAACTCTGTTGTTATACTTTTTTGGGAGTTATGTTTTACATTTGAGATAATTTTGTCAATATTTTTAGTATGTTTGACAGTCCTAAAATTTTTTTCATACTTACGACGAGCTTGAAAAGGATTTAAGTCTGATATTATTGACTCTATTTCATCAGTTTCTTGTTTTAATATTTCTTCTGCATCATCAATAAAAGAAGCAGTTGGAGGTTCTTCTTCAAAAGTTTCATATACTTCTCTCAATTTTATCAATCCCTTACCTCTCAGCTCTAGTAATACTTGATTGTAAAAGATACGATTTTCTTCTAAATCAGGTAAATTAGCCAAAAATTCTTCTTCATTATAATTATCTATATAATGCAGCATTCTGAGCAATCTAATATGAGACACAGTAAATTCATCAATCCATTTAAGAAAAACTACTTGAATATCATCTTTAAGAGAGTTAGGAATAGCCGAATTTAAAACCGCATTTCTCAGTGCCTCTAATTTTTCTTGTTGATGCTCACATTCAGCAATACGGATAGCTTTTTTGAAAGTCGTTTGAAATGTTGGATTATCAAAACTTACTGCTTCACATTGTTGCTCCAAAGTGTATAAATTTTGTACTACTTCTTCTAAAAAATCATGTAGTCTTTGACTAGAAGGATCTTTAATGAAATGCTCATAAAAAGGTACTGCAAGTGAACCTATTGAAAGCCAACTAAATGATGGAATAGCACTAACTATTGCTTTACCAGCATTATAAAATTTATCCTTACTATTTCCTTGCTTTAATAACTCTAATTTTTCTTGTAGTTTGGAATTATCATTTGTATCGCTCATTAAAGATTTCCTCCTATAATAAATCATAGTTAAATATTATAGCGAGGTTTATCTAAACCCTGTCTGTGGTGAAAACCGTAGTTTTTTAGGTTGGGTTTCGCTCTCGCTTAACCCAGCAAAACATTATTACAACGCGCTTATGGAAACATGATATTACCTAACCAGAAAGAGAGTTATATCTTGCTCTTCCATTGTAAGCATTCAGCCGTCAGCTATCAGCTATCAACTATGAGTTATTAGCTCATAATCAGTTCAAAAGAGGAATTAGTCTCCAAGGAGAATTAAAACTTATAAAAAAATGTCTTCAGCTAACCTTAATAATTTCTTGAATATGTTGAAAGCCTGAATGCTGAATGCTGAATACTTACCTTCCATTAACTGCTTTTACAGACATTTTTTAAGGAGAAAATTTTGGTCAAATATTATTGGATGATCACCGATTAAAACTAATTATTTTGAATTCACAAACAGAAGATATTGTCAGATGGATACCATAGAAAACTATCGTCAAATTATTAAACAACTATTGACAGAATATGCTGAAATACCTACGACAGAAAGTGAGATAGAAAATCAAACAATTTTTGATTCAGAAAATGATAGATATATGTTAATTTCTTTAGGTTAGTCTCAATAAAAACGGATTCATTACTGTATAATTCATCTTGATATTATCGCAGGTAAAATTTGGATTCAAGCCAATAATACTGACTGTTTAATAGCAGAAGAATTAGTTGCTGCTGGAATTCCAGCAAAATCAATTGTCTTGGGAATGCAACCTCCAGAAGTCAGACCTTATACAGCTTATGGAGTAGGAACAGAAGAGAGCGATCGCCTGATATCAAATCCGTTTTATTGAACATAAAAAAATTCTCCAATCGTCATAACTACGCTCATCTTTGTAATTCTCTCTCCTCCTGACTCCTGACTCCTGACTCCTGACTCCTCCTGGCTTAACCATTCTATGGCTGTTTAACCGGATTTGATATGATTCAGTTAAAGTCAAATTAAGTATATAAAGTTAGCGTGAATATCTATAGTGGGACTTATATCATGTCCGGTTGAACAGTGATAAATAAATAACTACGGAGGAGTCAGGAGTCAGGAGTCAGGAGGAAAGAGGGAAGAAAGAAGAAGAACTGGAGTTGAAGGAGAAAGTTTTTTTATAACTAATTATCCGGACATGATATTACACAACTTAACTGGTAAAATTAGACTATAATGCTTGTAAATCAATAATTTTACGTCGAAGCGATCGCTACGGGACTTACACAACATTATAGCTAGCTTGTCACCCTGTGAGCTATACAATAATTTCCACCTCGGTGAAAGGATAAAAATTTTCAAATAGGGAGGAATCACTAATATTTAGCGAATTAGCAATTCTTGTGTTTATTATGGGTGTAGACTGAACTATTAACTGTATATCCTCAATTTCTGTGGCACTACCAATACTGACTGACGAAGTATTTGGTGGCAATATAATTGGCGCAACTGTTTCAAATATGCTGAAATCATTATTTTCAAATGTTGGTTCTAAAGTAATTGGAAAACCTATTTCTACACCATTAGTATCAAAAAAACGGACTTGATTATTTACATTTTGTGACGCATATTGAAAAGAAAGGGTAGCTGATTCTGTTGTTTCTGTAACATTAAATACCTCTCCTAAAGACAAAACAATTGATTCTTCACCAGTAATACTATCAGGTGCTACAGAAATTATAGCATTGGGAGAAAATCTAGTTCTGGGATTTTCAGGTATAGATGCTGGGGGAGTAGCGGCAGTTGGTGTTTCTGATGGAGGATCATTATCAAATAATTGTAGTACAGCATTGTTGGGTGTACCAATAATTGCATCTCCACTAATATCAGTTAATAATAAATTGACTGTTTCTGTTACTTCTACTAAATTATCATCAATAATTGGAATTGCAATGCTTTGAGATGTTGTGTCTCCATCTGCAAAGAAAATTCTATTGGGGTTAGGATTGCTATAATCTTGATTTTGTGTAGCACTGCCCTCAACAAGGTTAACTGTGGCACTAATAATTCCATCGCTGCCATCTGTACGGGTGACAGTAACTGTTGCAGTCGGAGTTCCTTCGGTGACTGTAAATGTAGGATCACTAAATTGAATTGTTCCTGGGTTGGGAATTTGATAGCCAATATTTATGTTATTGAGGGTTTGGTTTGGTAGCAGTTCAACAGTTGATTCTGGTGTTGTAATTATGGCATTATTTGTTGGAGATACTGCTCTGACTGGATAACTATCTGGTGAGAGATTAACAAATGTGTAACTGCCTGATTCATTAGTGGTGGTTGCTGTTTCTGTTGTATCTAAGATACCATTTTGATTAAGTTCTAGAAATACGGTGACGTTGGTGAGGCCAGTTTCTCCGGTGTCAAATAGTCCGTTGCTGTTGGCATCATTGAATATTGTACCACTGATGCTGCCAATGGTAGGAATAATTTGGTTAATATTCGCTGTAATAATGTTTGTGGATATTCCGTCTACTGTAAATGGCAAATTTTCTTCTATTCCATTAATATTTGCACTATGCTGAATATTAAAGCTGCCTGTAATATTGTTATTTCCTGTAGAAACGGGGATATTTTGGGAAATTAAGGCATTGTCAGCATTAAAGTTAAGGGTGATGGGAACTCCTAACCCTGCACCTAGATTTAGCTCAGGAGGTGGAGTTATAAGAATATCAATAGTGTCGGTAGGAATACTGTCGAGTACTATTTCGTAACTATCAGTCAAATTATCTACGGTAATATCGGTACTACCTTCAGATTGAGTAATAAGTATGGTGGGAAGATTTGGAGGCTCATTAAATTTGATGGTACTAACTGCTGTATTGCTGTTATTTTGTCCATTGTTTATGACTACGTTGATGAGGCGATCGCTAGTATTGGAGTTAGTAGTATTATTATAAATAATGTTGGCAATTATTTCTTGATATTCAGCACTGGTGGCACTACCTGTTAGTAATAATTCACCTGTGTTAGGATTGTATGGGGTAACATTTATCCCTGTTGCTGTAACGATATTGAGGGCTGTTTCGTTTAAATTGAGGGTTTCATTGATCCCGTCTAGGGGGTTTGATAAGGTGATGGTGACTGCTTGAATATTTGTATTATCAGAATTAGTGATACTAACATCTGTATCAGCTATGGTTACAGGGTTATTAACTGTAAAAGTAGTTTGATAGTTACTACCTACTACACCACTACTTCCATTGCTATCTAAGTCTATTGTAGGTTGGTTGTCTCTACTTGCGATTAATGTTAATATATTATTAATTGCATCAGCAGGAACATTCTCTAAAGTTGCTAACAGTTGATTGTTGAGGCGAATTTCTGTGCCGTTTATACCTTGAGTTATTGTCAACTCTTCTGCTGTTATGCCATCTCCTAAGATAAAAAAGTCTTCATTGATATTGAAGTCTGTAATAATATCGGCACCTAGACTCTGGTCTAAAACAAAAGAATCTCTACCACTACCTCCGGTAAGGGTATCTACTCCATCTCCTCCATCTAGAGTGTCATCACCTTCATTACCCCTTAATCGATCATTGTCCTGGTTACCAAAAAGTAAATCATTTCCCAAACCACCATAAATTTCATCGTTGCCGCGATCGCCGTAGAGTTCATCGTTTCCTTCTTCTCCGTAAAGAAAATCGTCGTCTTTTCCACCTCTGACAATATCATCTCCTGTTCCCCCAACTAGGGTATCGTTACCAAAACTACCATTGAGTAAGTCGTTACCTTCGCCACCGAAGATTAAATCTTCTCCCAAAAAGTCTGGGTTTTCTGGGTTGCTATTACCACCCAAAATAGTATCATCTCCTGTTCCCCCAACAAGAGTATCATTTCCCAAGTTTCCAAAGATTAAATCATTGTCTTTACCTCCGAAGGCGAAGTCATTGCCTATTCCTGCTCGAATTGTATCGTTACCACGACCACCTTCTAATAAATTGTTTGCTGCATCACCAAGTAATGTATTATTATCTTCATTGCCTATAATTGGAGGTATTATTGGTATAGGTATGAGTTCAAGAGATGGTGGTAGTTCATTTTGCTCGATAGGTGTGCCATTAACATTAACAGTGACATTGATGGGTGAAGATATGGAGTTATTTTCATCTCGGATGCTGTAAGTGAAGTTATCAATTCCACTGAAGTCTATTGCTGGACTGTATAGAATAGTGGCATCGTTATTAATGGTAATAGTACCCCCATTTTCTGTCACTAGGTCGATGTTGCTTAGGATGATTTGATCGCCTTCTGGATCGTTATCATTGGCCAGAATGTCGATGGTTATTGGGGTGTTGAGGGTGGTGTTGGCGTTGTCAGGGATGCCTATGGGGGGTTGGTTGTCATTAACAACTGGTGGCTCTGGGTTAGGTTCTGGAGTAGGAGCTGGCTCTGGGTTAGGCTCTGGAGTAGGAGCTGGCTCTGGGTTAGGCTCTGGAGTAGGAGCTGGCTCTGGAGTAGGCTCTGGAGTAGGTTCCGGAGCAGGCTCTGGAGTAGGTTCTGGCGTTGGCTCTGGCGTTGGTTCCGGAGCAGGCTCTGGAGTAGGTTCCGGAGTTGGTTCCGGAGTAGGCTCTGGAGTAGGCTCTGGAGTTGGTTCTGGAGTAGGCTCTGGCGTTGGTTCCGGAGTAGGCTCTGGCGTTGGTTCTGGAGTAGGCTCTGGCGTTGGTTCTGGAGTAGGCTCTGGAGTTGGTTCTGGAGTAGGCTCTGGAGTTGGTTCTGGAGTAGGCTCTGGAGTTGGTTCTGGAGTAGGCTCTGGAGTTGGTTCCGGAGTAGGCTCTGGCGTTGGTTCCGGAGTAGGCTCTGGCGTTGGTTCCGGAGTAGGCTCTGGAGTTGGTTCTGGCGTTGGTTCCGGAGTAGGAGTAGGCTCTGGCGTTGGTTCCGGAGTAGGCTCTGGCGTTGGTTCCGGAGTAGGCTCTGGCGTTGGTTCCGGAGTAGGCTCTGGAGTTGGTTCTGGAGTTGGTTCCGGAGTAGGAGTAGGCTCTGGAGTAGGAGTAGGCTCTGGAGTTGGTTCCGGAGTTGGTTCTGGAGTTGGTTCCGGAGTAGGCTCTGGCGTTGGTTCCGGCGTTGGTTCCGGAGTTGGTTCTGGAGTTGGTTCTGGCGTTGGTTCCGGAGTTGGTTCCGGAGTAGGCTCTGGCGTTGGTTCCGGAGTTGGTTCCGGAGTAGGCTCTGGCGTTGGTTCCGGAGTTGGTTCTAGAGTAGGCTCTGGCGTTGGTTCCGGAGTTGGTTCCGGAGTTGGTTCTGGCGTTGGTTCCGGAGTTGGTTCCGGAGTAGGCTCTGGCGTTGGTTCCGGAGTTGGTTCTAGAGTAGGCTCTGGCGTTGGTTCCGGAGTTGGTTCCGGAGTTGGTTCTGGAGTTGGTTCCGGAGTTGGTTCCGGAGTTGGTTCTACAGTAACTGTGATTGTTTGGCTATCGCTTTGGCCGTTACTGTCTGAGGCTGTTACTTCTAATTCGTAGATATTGTTGCTGTCCGCATCTGTTGGTGACTCGAAGTCGGGAGGTGTTTGGAATGTGATTTCTCCGGTGGTTTCATCTATGTTAAATAGGGCCTCGTCTGCACCTCCTGTGATGTTGTAAGTGGGTGTGTCTCCGTCTTGGTCTTCGGCTGTGACTGTAGTGACTGTAGTGTTGCCTTCGGCGATGCTAGTAATGTTGCTGCTGGTAATAGTGGGTGGGTCGTTGACTGCTGTGACATCTATGGTGATGGTGTTGGCTGTTTGACTGTCTTCTGTGCTGTCGTTGACTGTGAAGTTGAAGTTGGCATAACCTGTGCCGTTGGCATCTGTGTCTGGTGTGAATGTTAGGTTGGGGATGTCTGCTGCTGTGATAATTTGGTTGGCTGTTACGTTTGTTCCGTTTAGTTGTAATGTTCCTGCTGTGGGTAGGCTGGTTATGGTTATAGATGCTAGACTGTCCCCGTCTATGTCGCTAAAGTTAAAGTCGGTTTCGGCAAATGTGTGGCTGCTGTCTTCGTTGATGGTTATGGTGTTGTCTGCTGCTACTGGAGCATCGTTAACTGGGTTGACTACCACATTAATGGTGTCTGTGTAAATACTGAAGGCTGTAGTCCCACCATTCGTACTAACATCTACTTTTGTGCCTGCTGTACCGGAAGTTTGGTCCCAAGCACGGAATGTTAAGCCATTGGTTATGCTGCCGTTAAAGTCTGCCGTGGGGGCGAATAACACGCGGGTGTTGGCATTGTCTGCTAATAATAACGCACTGGTGTCAGATACTACCCCTACTGGAGTCCAGGTTGTGCCACCATCAATAGTGTAGTGCCAGGTACCGTTTGTTTCGTCTACTGCGGTAATAGCAATACCTGTAACAGGGGCAGGGGTGGTGTCGGTATCAGTAACGTTACCTGTTAGGGCGACTATTTCACTGACTAGGTTGCCTACTACTCCAGTGGGAGTGGTGTCTTCATCTACTGTTAATTCTATGTCGGCGGTTGCTCCAGTCGCATCTAAGGTGTTATTGAGGACTGGGGCATTATTTTCAGCAGTGACTGTTATTTCTAAGGTTTGGGGTTCACTCTCGGCAACGCCTTCGTTGACTGTTATGGAGATCGTCCGACTGGTGGTGGGGTTGTCGGAGGTGTTTTGGTAACTGATAGCTTCTATTAATGCTTCTACAGCGGCAACTGTAGCATTGGTGGTGGTTAGGCTTATTTCTAATATGCTACCGTTGACTCCGTTGTTGATAGCGTCAATATTACCTATGAGGTTTCCTTCGTAGGTAATATTTGTGCCGTCGAAGCCTATTTGACCTACTCCAGTACCAATATTGGCAACGGTTAGTTGGTCTTCAATGTCCCCACCAATACTATAGTCAATAGTGATGTTGCCACCGTTGAGATCGTTGCTATCGGAAGTGAGAGTCACATCGCTATCTATTATTTGTGCTGCTGCGTTAACCACACTTTCGGTGAATGTGGCAGGGTCTAAGTTTGTTAAGACTGGGGCAGATATTGTTTCGTAGAGGGCGATTTTATCATCATATTGTGAAGCGCTGAGAACATCCACATCCCCATCACCATCCACATCTACTGCAAATACTGAACGGGCACCATCAGCAGTAGTAGATATGGTCTGTTCGGTGAAGTTATTGCTGCCATCGTTTAGGTAAACAGCTATTTTGTCATCAACGTCTGATGCACTGACAACATCCATATCCCCATCATTGTCTACATCTGCTGCAAATACTGACCTCGCACCATTCGCATTAGTAGAAATAATCTGTTCTGTGAAGTTATTGCTGCCATCGTTTAGGTATACGGCAATTTTGTTGTCAAGAACTGAAGCGCTGAGGATATCCACATCCCAATCATTGTCTACATCTGCTGCAAATACTGAATTAGGAAAATTAGCATTAGTAGAAATAATCTGTTCTGTGAAGTTATTGCTGCCATCGTTGAGGTAAACAGCTATTTTGTCGTCGGCGTAAGAAGTGCTGAGAACATCCACATCCCCATCACCATCCACATCTGCCGCAAATACTGAGAAAGCACCATCAGCAGTAGTAGAGATGACTTGTTCAGTGAAGTTATTGCTGCCATCATTTAGGTAAAGGGCTATTTTGTCGTCGTAGCGTGAAGCACTGAGAACATCTACATCCCCATCACCATCCACATCCCCTGCAAATACTGACATCGCACCATTCGCATTAGTAGAGATGACTTGTTCAGTGAAGTTATTGCTGCCATCATTTAGGTAAAGGGCTATTTTGTCGTCGTAGCGTGAAGCACTGAGAACATCTACATCCCCATCACCATCCACATCCCCTGCAAATACTGAAGCAGCACCATCTGCATTAGTAGAGATGACTTGTTCAGTGAAGTTATTGCTGCCATCGTTGAGGTACAGGGCTATTTGGTCGTCCAAAGGTGAAGCACTGAAAACATCCACATCTCCATCATTATCGACATCTGCTGCAAATACTGAGAAAGCACCATCTGCATTAGTAGAAATAACAATCTCATTCGCCCCTACTGCTTTATTTGTGGCATCAGGATTATCTGTAATAGTCAAAGTTGCTGTCTCATTTCCAGGAGTTGCAGTCACATCATATTGTTCTGGTGCGCCGATGGGTTCTTCTGTGAGGGTGAGGGTGACTGTTTCTCCTGCATCAACAACGGTATCGTCCCTGGGTACTATTTGTATATCAACGCTGGTTTGTTCAGCGGGTATAACAACGCTGCCTTTTTCTCCATCGAAAGTTACTGTGGGGACAGTATTCTCTACGGTGCGAACTCCCCTAATATCGTAGTCAATATTTTGTGTAGCAGTTCCTGAGATGGTAAAGAAGACTGTGATATTGCCGTTGGTGTCCGTGTCACGATCTATGGTAAAAGTTCCAGGGGTGGCTCCTGCTTCCGTGGGAGTTCCGGAGGCAGTGATGCTGACTTGAGGAACAGGTATTGTTTCGTAGAGGGCTATTTTGTCATCCCCATTAGAAGCACTGAGAACATCCACATCCCCATCACCATCCACATCTGCTGCAAATACTGATTGAGCAACATCAGCATTAGTAGATATTACTTGTTCCGTGAAGTTATTGCTGCCATCGTTCAGGTACAGGGCTATTTTGTCATCATCCCTGGAAGCACTGAGAACATCCACATCCCCATCACCATCCACATCTGCTGCAAATACTGAAAAAGCACCATCAGCATTAGTAGATATTACTTGTTCTGTGAAGTTATTGCTGCCATCGTTGAGGTGCAGAGCTATTCTGTCATTATTGCTTGAAGCACTGAGAATATCGACATCCCCATCACCATCCACATCTGCTGCAAATACTGAACGGGCACCATCAGCATTAGTAGATATTACTTGTTCTGTGAAGTTATTGATGCCATCGTTGAGGTACAGGGCTATTTTGTCATCATCCCTGGAAGCACTGAGAACATCAACGTCTCCATCACCATCCACATCTGCTGCAAATACTGATATAGCACCATCAGCATTAGTAGATATTACTTGTTCTGTGAAGTCATTGCTGCCATCGTTGAGGTACAGGGCGATTTTGTTGTCTAAGCGTGAAGCACTGAAAACATCAACGTCTCCATCACCATCCACATCTGCTGCAAATACTGATATGGCACCATCAGCATTAGTAGATATTACTTGTTCTGTGAAGTCATTGCTGCCATCATTGAGGTACAGGGCGATTTTGTTGTCTAAGCGTGAAGCACTGAAAACATCAACGTCTCCATCTCCATCCACATCTGCTGCAAATACTGAACGGGCATCATCAGCATTAGTAGATATTACTTGTTCTGTGAAATTATTGCTGCCATCATTGAGGTACAGGGCGATTTTGTCGTCATCAAAGGAAGCACTGAGAACATCTACATCCCCATCACCATCCACATCTGCTGCAAATACTGCTCTGGCACCATCAGCAGTAGTAGAAATAACAATCTCATTTGCCCCTACTGCTTTAGAGGTAGCATCAGGATTATCTGTAATAGTCAGAGTTGCTGTCTCATTCCCAGGAGTTGCAGTCACACCATACTGTTCTGGTGCGCCGGTGGGTTCTTCTGTGATGGTGAGGGTGACTGTTTCTGAAGCGTCGCTAACAATATCATCCCTGGGTACTATTTGTATATTAACGCTGGTTTGTCCATCGGGTATAACAACGCTGCCTTGTTCTCCATTAAATGTTACTGTGGGGACAGTATTATCTACGGTGCGAACTCCCCTAATGTCGTAGTCAATGTTTTGTGTAGCAGTCCCTGAGATGGTAAAGAAAACGGTGATATTGCCGTTGGTGTCCGTGCCGCGATCTATGGTAAAAGTTCCTGGGGTAGCTCCTGCTTCCGTGGGAGTTCCGGAGGCAGTAATGCTGACTGTAGGGAGGGATATTGTTTCGTAGAGGGTGATTCTGTCATCATCTG
>NZ_JAAHHG010000151.1 GCF_010692555.1 Okeania sp. SIO3B5
TTAAAGGTCCCGCGTGGAATTTTGATCAAAAGCGTGGTAGAAAAATTTTCTACCGCATTGGGAGATACCCCCTCAGCAGGTTGATCTTGCTGTGCATTGTTAACAAATGTTAGCAAAATAGTATCGGTCTGGCAATTCAATTCAATTTAACTTCCCTGGCGGGAAGTCCCGCGCTCTCCCGTTTCGGCTGTCGCCGACATGAAAGGCGGAGCCTAGCGGCAGCTATTAGGGGAGCGTCGTATGGGAAAGCCAGGTCCAAGAGTCGGATACCTCCACAAATAAAACCTTCCTATACCCTTGACAAGCTAGGAAGTATGCATGTTATGATCAACGTCAACACAGGGGGAGGACATTACCTCTGTAAAAACAGCGGTCATTTTTTTCATGACTGAAGAATCCCGTGTTGTCGCTCAAGCGCAACGTCGGGAGTATGTCAATTCTGAAGTGTTGCCTAAGTGCAACGTCAGAGTATGTCAATACAGCTTTAATTAATTATTAGGGTGGAGTAAGGGTACTCCCACCCTATAAACGTACTAAAAGATTTTTTCCATGAGTATCAGTACCGCAGGTATTAAGTAGACCATAAGTAGCACTGAGTTTTTTCACTTGTTCAGTTTGTTTTGGGCTAGGAGACCAGGGTTTAGTATGAGTGTAACCGTAGTAGGTTTCTACACCATCAATACCTAACTTAGCTGCTGCTTTGATTAGATCGGTAGCAGAACGTTTATAACGACAGGGATGAGCAAGTACGGCCAAACCACCAGCTTGTTGAATAGCTGCAATAACATTATCTGCTTGATATTCTTGACCTTTAGTGGCTTTTCCTGTCAAATAAGGCTGTAAAACTGGATGTTCTGGGTTAAAGCCATATCCTAGAATATGTACCTCAATATTAATTAAGTTAGCGTTAATTTCTACTCCACTCCACAAACTCGGAGCTAAACCCTCGCATTCTCCATTAGTAGATTTCCAGTTTTCTAACCAACTTTTAGCTACTTGATAACCAGCAACACTATGATGATCGGTAATGGCCAAACCTTTAAGGCCGATCACAATTGCTTGCTCTATCAAACTCTCAGGTTTCAACTGTCCATCCGAGTGAACTGTATGCATATGAAAGTTATAAGAATATGGACAGCTATGAGCATCAATAGTTTCAAAGATTTGCTTAATTTGAGAGTAGTTATTGGCCACTCGGTTAGTCAAATCAGGAGCCAAAGCTATATTGATAGACATATATTTTAATAAATCGTTACTTTATCCAATATATCTAATTTTTATCCAAAACTGCTAATTAGCTCTAGCTAACTAATATATTAAAATTTTATATTTGAAAGTATCTAATTGATTAAATAGTATTAATTTGACGGGAATGATGGGAAAAATTTTACCGGAAAATAAGAGAGTATTTATACTGATTAAATTATGTGTGGTTAAATACTGATAATATCTGTGAAAGTAAGTAATTGGTAATTTATAACTGATAATTAGTAATTGGTTATAGTTCAAACAGCTTCATTATTTTATGGAATGGTCATGGTGAACTCAAAATAGTTAATAACTACTGTACGTCGCTAATGGGAAAACTATTCTAACTGGCTACTAGCTACTAAATATAATAATAATTGCCGATCTGAACATGATATTAGTCCCAATAAATTTGTATTTTAAATAACATAAAAATCTTCAAGAATTTAGAATTTAGAATTAATAATTTAGAATTACCTCTTCTTTCACTTCTGACTTCTGACTTCTGACTTCTATAAGGTGGGCATTGCCCACCCTAGACAGAAGCAGGATGACCCATATCGCAAACTTTAATTGATGGATGAGTAAAAAGAATGTCTTTCAATTTGGATACCATACTAGCTTTGGTCACTATTGCGAAATACCCAAGCCATATCCAACAATTTTGCCCAACGTTTTTGTAACTGTTTCGGAGTACATTTAATAGTCTTCGCGATCGCTTGTTCATCTTCACCATTGCGCTTGAGTTGTAAAATTTGCTGTTGTTCAGGAGAAAGGGTTGCTTGGAAAGCTTCCCATTTATTAGAAGTCATACCTAATTTTTGGTCAATGTCAGCACCTAACCATTGATGTACTAACTTCCAATTCTTAGAAAAAGCAAATTTTTCAACATGATACTTAAAACGTTGTTGTAAATAATCCCGTTGACGAGAAGTTAAACCTAGCTCCTTATCAATATCAGATGCTTGATAATCTTGCAATTTTAGACGCAGATAATCAATACATTGGTCTTGACCTTGAGCTTCTAAGTAATTGATTAATTCAGAAACTACGCGATCGCGCAATACAGCCTCAGCAGGATCAACAGCTTCAGAAACCATTTGCTCCCGTACTTGTTGCACAGCAGAAGAGCGACTAAAAGCTTCTGCATCTTCACCTTTAGGAGACTCAACTGCCATTTCAATATCAAGAGAAGTTTCAGGAGGTTGACCCTTAGCAAAACCTTGAGCGCGCAGTACAATCAATCTTTGACGATTTCGGCCTGGCAAACCTATTTGACGCTTGGCATACTGTTCAGTAAATGCCATATATTCTGCTAATTCTAACTTCACTCTAGGAGTATAGTCTTGCTCAAGACCGTGTTCTCTACGGAAAGCTCTTAGAGACTCAATATAAAAACCTTGTAGAAAATCCTCAATCAAGTTATAGCGACCTTGGAAGCTTAACTGCGCTCTAAAAGAAGCAATATGACGATAAATCATAGAAGCAAGTAGAGAGTGTAATTCTACTCTACCTTGCTTAGAACCAAGTTTGTAGTATTGTACGCACTTTTGCAAGCGATGACGAGCCAAACTAAGTTGCCAAGATTGAACTTCACCAGAATTTTGAATTCTATTACTCTTTTGGCAAATCCGCTCTACTTCTTGGGCGATGCGAATGGTTACCGTTTCAGCTTTTGCTGGTTTGTTTTTCAAAGTACCTTGCAATTCTTTCAAAACTATAACAGCTAAAGTTTCAGTATTCATTTCTAGCACAGTATTCTCTGTAGTGCCATTTTCAACTTTGCTGTTGTTAACTTCTGGAGCGATAGCAGTGTTTGTGTTTAGAGAGTTGTGGGAGTGAGCAGTCTTAACAGTCATTTGATTTTACCTTTGGATAATGCGCGGTAGGTGTACGAAGTAATCATGTAGAGTGATTAAGTGTTGGTTGAAATCTGTGTGATTCCTTTCTTTCCTCTACACTTACGACTATAGGAAAGTTCACCCAACTATTTGTGGAGGAAGGTTACACTTTTATGATGTGGTTTTTCTGTTACCAACCAATTCTGCAGTTCACTATCAGAAGTATATTTTCCGGATTTAGGTCTAAAATCAACGAAAGCTAGATATAGATTAAAAATCAGAACTTTACTTACAAAATTATCCAACTCAAAGAAACTGTGACAATATTCAAATTGGCAGTGCCACCTGTGTAACAAATACACAAGTGGCACAGTCATAGGTTTTAGGTTGTAGGTTTTAGGTTTTAGGTTTTAGGTTGTAGGTCTTAGGTTGTATAGTAGTCGAAGAAAAGGTGAGGACAGCTCAAAAGCTGAAAACTCAGACAAGGCCAGATTTTTCCTTCTGCCTTCTACTATATTAAATAGCACTCAGCACTTAATACTCAGCATTAGGACTTTTTTGACTTTAGGAAGGGATGAGCAACCCCTCCGCGTACTATCCGGGTTATAGAGGTCGGGGATTTAACCCAAGGTCAAAAAAGCTGATAGCTGAAATGCTGATAGCTGATAGCTAGTCAACCAATTAGAGCTGTTACAGTTTCAACTCCAAGACCTTGCCTAATCAGATTTGGTTCTTGGCCAGTTAATTCCAGGATAGTGGATACTTGATATCCAGGGTCAGAACCGTCATCAACAATTATGTCCACTAAATTTTCTAGAGAATCAAATAATTCTGCTTTACCAGTAACTGCTCCTACATCTACTGGGGCCATTCCTTCCGCATCACTGGTAATGTGAGCTGATGTTGAAATGATGGGATTGCCCAAAGTTTCCAACAAAGACAAACAAGATTGATTGTCTGGAACCCGAATACCTGTTGTTTTTCGCTTAGGACTCATCACCAGTCGTGGGACTAACTTTGTGGCAGGCAACACAAATGTGTAAGGGCCAGGAATTAAACGTTTGATGATTCGGTAGGCTGAGTCACTCACAATAGCGTAATTGGCGATATTGGACAGAGAGGAACAAAGGAATGTCAGAGGTTTATCATTAGATAGTTGTTTAATTTGTCTGACTCGCTCCACAGCAGATTTAGCATAGAGGTCGCAACCGATCGCGTAAACGGTATCCGTAGGATAAAGCATCACTGCCCCATTTTTCAGGTCGCTAATAATTTGTTCTACGCGTCTTTGTTGGGGTGTATCAGGATGAAGTTCATAGAATATTGCCATAATTTTTATTTTAGATTTTAGAAAATAAAGAATGAAGTCATACTAAATCCGGTTTACTAAGGATTAGCGGGACGTTGAAAGCCCTCTGTCTTTAGAGCTATGCTTTACCCACATCTTTCTTAACATAAAGCTTGACAAAATAGACAAGTTATGAATAAGTCTTGGTTCAGCTTTTTCGGGAGAAAAAATGTATAGAAAAATACTTTTTTTTGACAACTTCAGTAGTTTTACTTAGCTACTATGATTTTTTCTCCTTTCTCCCCTGCTCCCTGCTCCCCTGCTCCCTACAAGGGTTTCAAGACTTATGGGTAAGGGATAGGTCTTTAGAGGAGGGATAAAAACGGACACGGTAGATTTTAACCTGCTGTCCACCCTTTGATTAAGTGGAGAAGGGAAGGCAGAGGGCAGAAGTCAGAAGAGAAAGAAAAGTTCAAAGGGAGAAGGTTTTTTTTATAACTGATTATCCGGACATGATATAAACTCTAGTTTATGTTTTTTTCGGAAAGGCATTGTGTCAGATAGTATATATTCGTATACTTATATATAGCATCTTTCGAGGGGGCGATATACAGAATGCCTATTTATGGATGTCAGCAAAATTTAATTAACCCGAATAACGAATTGAAATCAGTACTTAAGTTTATTTGGTTCCGAGTCCCATAAACTAACAAATTGTGGTATCTACTATGGTCGTCAATTATTTTTTCAGACTAAAAAGATAATTGTCAAATATGACTTAGAATATTAGCACGCAATCAGTGTTTGTATGTCGAGTTTGTCTATAAAACTGTACTTTAATTGATTGTAAGCATTCAGCAGTCAGCTATCAGCTTTATTACCTTTAGTGGACAATTTAAGCTCGTTATTCTTGTGCTTCAATTCTTTGTTTAAAAATCTAGTAGAAGTTAAGCAAGTGCTTGGTTCATTCATTAAAAAGATGTTTGCGCAGCATTCCGCACCGAAGAGCTGACCGCGAGCTAGCTGAATGCTTACAATTGATTTAAAAATAAACCGCAACTAAAATATCAACCTAGAAGGAAAAAATTAGCGATGAATTCTCAAGATAAACCTGATAATCAATCACCTGAATCAAATCCTCAATCTTCCAATCAATCCCAATCTTTTGGCAATATCACTGTTACTGGGAAAGGTAATAATTTTAATCCAAGAAATAATGTGAATATTGACCAGAGTCGCACCGAAATTATTGGGCAAAATTCCGAGTCAGAATTAGCATCAGCATTAGCTGCACTGATAAAATTGAAACAGGAAATTGCTGCAACAAATTCTCTGAATTCAATTCAGAAACAACAAGCAGAGATTCCCGTTAAAATGATAGAAACAGAATTACAGAAATCTCAACCTAATAAAAGTTTAATAGATGAAGCGGTTGAAGCGCTAAAAAAAGGATTAGAAGGTGTCGAAGTTCTAGCTGGACCTGTGATGAAAGTTGCAGCAATTTTAGCTAAAGTTTGGGTTTAATTTAGCCTTAACAAATATTAAACTAACGTAAGCATTCAGCCGTCAGCTATCAGCTATCAGCTTCATTAGCTTGAATTGTGTTAAAAACTCAAAGCAAGTCTTTCTGGTGCTTCAATTTATGGGTAGAAAATGTAGTATTAAGTTAAACAAATTTTTACTTCATTCATTAAAAAGCTGATTGATAATAGCTGAATGCTTACAAACTTGCTAACGCAATGACATAGTTATAAATTTTATTATCTACTTATTTAATGAGCCTAAAAAAACATTTTAACTAATTATATTATGACTGTAGAACAAAAGGATAACCCTCTACATAATCAAAATCAAACTGCTGGAAATATAGATATTTATGGTAACGAAAATGATATTAATTTTGTGAATATTGTTATCTATAACTATTCTTATGAAAAACAGACAATTATAACATCTACTCAAGAAGATGCCGATGATAATTTAGTTTGCCCCTATCAAGATTTATATCACTTCAATCCAGAAAATTCCAAATATTTCTTTGGTCGAAAGGTATTTGTGGAAAAACTCTATCAATATACAGAAACCCGTAATTTTATTCCTGTATTAGGAGCATCAGGAAGTGGGAAATCTTCAGTTATTTTAGCAGGATTAGTGCCAAGATTGGTCAAAGCCGGACATTGGCAATTTACCCATTTTCGTCCTGGTAATGACCCATTTTTAGCCCTAGCTCAAGCATTAGTTCCGCTTTATGAACCAAATCTCGATAAAACAGACGGCATGGCAGCAGCCCGGAAATTATCAGGATATTTTCAAGATAATACTATTCCCCTATCTGATGTTTTTGCCACAATTCAACATAATCATCCCCAAAATCGCACTTTATTAATTGCCGATCAATTTGAAGAACTTTATACCCTTTGTAGTGACGAATCAACCCGCCGTAAATTTCTCGATCTTCTTTTAAATACATTTCAATCTTTAACCGAACAATCTTCAGTATCAACAGTATTAGTTGCGACAATGCGGGCAGATTTTTTTGATAATGCTCTCTCCTATCGACCTTTAGTAGATTTATTGCAAAAAAACAATATTATGCTAGGGCCAATGAACTCAGAAGAACTCAAAGAAGTTATTGAGGAACCCGCTAAAAATTTAGAGGTTAACTTTGAAGGTGGGCTGGTTGAACGCATTCTTAATGATGTAGATAAACAACCAGGAAACTTACCCTTATTAGAATTTGCTTTAACTAAACTTTGGGAAAAACGCCAAGGTAAAAAATTAACCCATAAAGCTTATAAAGACATAGGAGAAGTTTCCGGTGCCTTAACTCTTTATGCAGATGACGAATTTAAGAAACTAAAACCAGAAGAACAACAAAAAGTCCGCCGAATTTTTGTGCAATTAGTACGACCAGGACAAGGCACCGAAGACACCCGCAGGGTCGCCACCAAGGCAGATTTAAACGAGAGCAATTGGGATCTAGTAAGAAAATTGGCTGATGCACGGTTAGTTGTCACCAGTCGTGCTGTCATTACCAGTGGCACAGAAAATAATTCTGAACAAGAAACTGTTGAAGTTGTCCATGAAGCCTTAATTAAAAATTGGGGTCAACTAAGAGAATGGATGGAAGTAGACCGAGAATTTCTGTCTTGGCAAGAACAACTGCGTTTGGTAAAGATGCAATGGGGAGAAAATAATAAAGATAAGGGTTCTTTATTACGGGGGGCAGCTCTAGCAAAAGCAGAAGAAAAACTACAGGAGCGTCCAGAAGATTTAGAGGCTGAGACAGAATTTATTCAGGAGAGTATTCAAGAACGCGATCGCCTCAAACAAGAAGAGGAAGAACGACAACAGCGAGAGTTAGAAGCAGCACAGCGATTAGTTAAAGTGACACAAGCAAAGGAAAGACAACAAAAGCAAGCCAATAAAAAGCTGCGTCTGGGAGCAATAGTACTCGGTTTATTGGGTATAGTTGCTGTGTTCGGATGGCGGCGTGCTGTTGTTAGCAACTCAAATATCACAACGAAAAATGACTTTGAGCATCTAAAAGCTAGTTTCAATTCCACTCAAACTTGGGATACACTGATTGAGGGTATTAAACAGGGGAAAAAATTAAAAAATGCTGGTTGGGCAGAAGCTCAGACTCGACTATTAGGTGCAGATACGTTGCGACAGATAATTTCTTGGCAGGGGAAGATGGAATATAATCGTTTAAATCACGATGAGGAAGCTATTAGCGTGGTATTCAGCCCCAAAGGAGATCTCATTGCTACTGCTGGTGGTGATGGCATTACTAAACTATCGAAACCAGATGGTACTTTGGTTGCAAACCTAGAACATGGCAGAGGAGTCTATAGAGCAGTCTTTAGCCCCAAAGGAGACCTAGTTGCCACTGCGAGTCAAGATAATACTGCCAAAATTTGGAATTCTTCTGATGGTAGCTTAGTAAAAACCTTAAATCACGATCGGGAAGTTAACAGAGTAGTATTTAGCCCCAAAGGAGACCTAGTTGCCACTGCAAGTAAAGATAACACTGCCAAAATTTGGAAATCTGATGGCACTTTCGTAAAAACTCTAACAGGGCATACAGAAGAGGTTCGCAGTATTGCGTTCAGCCCCAAAGGAGACCTCATTGCTACTGGTAGTTTTGATAACACTGCCAAACTCTGGAAATCTGATGGTAGCCTAATAGCAACTCTTAAGGAACATAACGGTAATATATATGATATTGAATTCAGCTCCGAAGGAGACCTTATTGCTACTGCTGGCGGTGATGGCAAAGTTAAACTCTGGAAACCTGATGGTAGTTTAGTAAAAACCCTTGAAGGACATAATAATCAACTCGTCTTAGACCTTGCCTTCAGCCCTAAAGGAGACCAAATTGCTTCTGCTGGTTATGATAACACTGTAAAAATCTGGAACACTGACGGTACTCTCTCGACAACTCTTAAGCATAGCGATCGAGTCTATAGTGTTGTATACAGCAACGATGGCGAACAAATAGCTAGCGCTAGTGATGATAATACCGTTAAAATTTGGCAGGCAGATGGTACTCTTGTAGACACTCTTGAAGGACATAAGGAGAAAATTTATAGCATTGCTTTCAGTCCTAAAGAAAATTTGATTGCTACTGCTAGTGCTGACGAAACAGTAAGACTTTGGAACATTCTTCCTTATCAACACACATTCGGAAAAAGCCAACTTGATAATTATCATTGTAGGCGTGTTGCCGTTAGTCCCAACAACCTTATTGCTTTGGGTTGTTATTACGAAAATACACTTCAACTCCGAAAACTTGATGGTACTATAATACAGCCCAACATCACACACAATGATTGGGTGACAGATGTTGCCTTTAGTCCTAACGGTGAGTTGATCGCTACTATCACCCATAACGGCAAAGCCCAACTATGGAAACCAGATGGTACAAAAGTTCTTGAGCTGCCCGATCAAGAATTACGCGATCGCAACTCTTATAATATTACCTTCAGTCCCAAGGGAGACCTAATTGTTGCGGGTCTAAACAGAAAAATTAAAATATGGAAAGCTGATGGTAGTTTCATCACAGAAATAGACACAAAACATGGCCATGAAGTTACCGATGTTGCCATCAGTCCCAAAGGAGACCTAATTGCTACTGCTAGTCTTGACGGGGATGCTAAACTCTGGACATTTGATGGAAAGCTAGTAAATACATTTAAAGAACATAGAGGCTCTATTTACAGTATTGCTTTCAGTCCCAAGGGAGACCTCATTGCTACTGCCAGTCGAGATAATACTGTCAAACTCTGGAAACCTAACGGAACTGTCAAACATAGCTTGATAGGTCATACTGGTTCAGTACTTGGTATTGCTTTTAGCTCCAAGGGAGACTTAATTGCTACAGCAAGTAACGATAAAACAGTCAGAGTCTGGAAACCTGATGGCACTCCACTACTTACTCTTAGTGGCCATGAACAGAAGGTTGAGAGTCTAGCTTTTAACCCCAACCGTAACCAGATAATTTCAATTAGTGATGATAAAACTATCAGACTATGGAATTTAGACCTTGACGATCTATTAGCAAGGAGTTGCAACTGGGTGGATAACTATCTCAAAAGTAGACCTGAAGACTACCCCAACAAGCATCTCTGTGATGATGTTAAACCTTCAGCCCAACTTTTTCTAGAAAAAGGTAACAGAATAGTTACCAGTAATGGTAATGTTGATGGTGCTGCTGCTCAATACCGAGAAGCATTAAAACTAGATCCTAACTTGAAATTTGACCCATTAACAGAAGCCAAAATGATTGCAGCACCAGGTGTGCGCGATGAAGGAGGAATATTAGCAAGAAAAGGTAAAATCAAGGAAGCAATTGATGCTTATAATGTGGCTCAAAAGTACCATCCCAAATTACAAATTCTTGGCAAGCATTGGGATATACTTTGTCGATATGGTAGTTTATATGGTCATGCTAATGATGTCTTGTTTGCTTGTGACAATGCAGTAAACCTTGAGCCAAAAAATCCCCAGTTTAGGGATAGTCGAGGTTTAGCTAGAGGATTAACTAATAATTTCCAGGGTGCTGTTGCAGACTTTGAAGTGTTTATTCAGCAGGTGGAAAACTCAGAGCAAAAAGTACAACGGTCCCTTTGGGTTGAGTCGCTGCAAAAAGAAGAAAATCCCTTTACACTAGAGGTATTAGAGAAGTTGCGTTAGGATTAAGAGATAATTAGGGTTTGCTGATTAAATATAAAAGTCTTTACATATAAAGGTTTTAGCCTTTTTAAGTATCAAAAAGTGCGAGGTTTTAGGTGGTAATGGTTCAAAAATTTAGGATTTTGGTCAAGAGTTGGACAGAAAAATCAAAGAACAATTCTTCCTACTATTTCCTTTATAATTCCCCTAACTCTTGACTCCTAACTCCTGACTCCTCCCCTGACTAAAAGATTTCCATAAGCAAACCCTAATTAGGGTCTGCTGAAAAAAGCAAAGTGTAGGGAGCGTAGGGTAAAAGCTTTATTTACCAGTGCTTTGAGATTTAATCAGCAAACCCTAATTATACCTATATTCTTGAAACTTTTTGGTGTTGACTTTTATCCATGAAAAAAATAGCTTACCTTGAATGTCCCACTGGTATTGCAGGCGATATGTGTCTGGGTGCTTTAGTTCATGCGGGTGTTCCCCTGGAATATCTGATAGAAAAACTCAATCTTCTCGGCATTTCTCAGGAATATCAGTTAAGCACTGAAAAAGTGCATCGCAATGGTTTACTAGCTACGAAATTTCATGTCAATCTAATTTCTGCAAATCCTGAAAATGGGGAACCTCTGACTTTTGACCACCACCATCATACTCACCATTCAGAAAATGATACAGAACAACACAATCATTTTCACCACCGTCATTTGCCAGAAATTGAAGCATTAATCAAAAAAGCAAGATTGCCCCGACGTGCTGAAGCTTTGAGTTTGGCTATATTTCAGAAATTGGCTGAAGCTGAAGGTGCCGTACATGGTATTGCTCCAGAGAAGGTACATTTTCACGAAGTAGGGGCAACTGATGCCATTGTTGATATTGTGGGGACTTGTTTAGGATTAGATTGGTTGAATATTGACCAATTATATTGTTCGCCTTTGCCTACTGGTGGAGGAACTGTGAGGGCGGCTCATGGTAGGTTACCTGTACCTGTACCAGCAGTGCTAAAACTTTGGGAGTTGCATCAGGTTCCTATTTATAGTAATGGCATTGAAAAAGAATTGTGTACTCCTACAGGTAGTGCGATCGCTTGTACTTTGGCCAGTGGTTTTGGTTCACCACCGTCAATGTCTCTAGAATGTGTGGGTTTGGGTGCGGGTTCCCGGGATTTAGCTATTCCTAATATTCTACGTTTGTGGATTGGAGTAGGGGAGGTGAATACTCCACATTCTCAACTTAGAGAATATCATTCTCCCAGTTCTCCAGATCCACACCTAGAAACTGTAATGGTTTTGGAAACTCAAATAGATGATTGTACTCCTCAAGCGATCGCTTATACTTTTGATGCTCTGTTTGCAGTAGGTGCATTAGATGTTTTTACCCAACCTGTGACGATGAAAAAATCTAGGTTAGGAGTGTTACTTACTATTATTTGTCTACCGGAAAAGTTGTCTGGTTGTGAGGAGGTAATATTTCGAGAGACTACAACTCTGGGTATTCGTCGCTCTACTCAAAAACGGGCTATTTTGCAGCGAACAATTAATCAGGTGCAGACAGACTATGGAGCAGTGCGGTTAAAAGTGGCAAAGATGGGGAATAAAATTGTGAATGTGCAACCTGAATATGAAGATTGTGTCAAATTAGCCAGACAGCAGAATATTCCTTTGATGGAAGTACAGAAAATGGCATTACAATCGTGGAATGGGCATCTTGCCCATTCCTAATATTTTCACCGCAGGTAGGATACCCACCGCACTTATATCATGTCCGGTTATATGATGTCCGGTTGAATAGTTATAAATAACAACAGAGGAGTCAGGAGATCCCCCCTAACCCCCCTTGAAAAGGCAGGGCTGTTTCATTCTCAATAGACGCGGGGACACGGAGACACGGAGACACGGGGATAGAGGCTTTTAAGCCACGTTGAACTAAATATTTTCTCAGAGCTTAACGACGCGTACTTTGCTGAAAAATTGGCAAATTTTGACAAATTTCACTGTTTAACTATGCCCATTACTCCCGTTCTCCCGCTCATCGTTAATCTACAATACTTTGAAACAGCCCTGCCCTTGAAAAGGGGGGAACTGGAAGTCCCCCTTAAAAAGGGAGATGCGCGGGGGATCATTGATGTACTGCACACCTTATGAAAACTATTATATTAAGGAGTAACAAGTTTTTTTTATCACTAATTATCCGGACATGATATTACTGAGATTTTCTGCTGAAATTCAAGGAAATTTATTCACATAAAATGGCCGAAACCGTTGCCTGTTCCCCCACAAATCGACCTGTCTCCGCTTACATGAGTGTTTTAGACTGAAATAGGCGCACTTTTTTCGTTCTCAAAAAAGCTAAAGTCTTTATATGTCAATGCTTTTCGATTTAATCAGCAAACCATAATTAATTAGACTTGATATAATATTATCAGGACTTACGCAAAATATAAAATTATACACCATTTGTAGGGGTGTTAGCGCAGCTTTGCGCCAGCAAACGACCGTTTGCTTCGCATAACTATCGTTAACGCCCCTACCAGATATAGTTGTTCTGCGTAAGTCCTGATTATATTAATCAAACACTCAACGACTGTAGATATCTAGGTATATTGAATGAAAACAAATAAATTAGAATCTTACAGCATCCTACCCCTAAGTTTAATCTTATTCTCATTTACAGCAGCTCCCGCCTCCTCTCAACCCATAACTCCAGCAAACGACGGTACAGGTACAACAGTCACACCACAAGGCAACCAATTTAACATTGAAGGAGGCACCCGCAACGGAGCCAACCTCTTCCATAGTTTTGACCAATTCAACGTTAACTCTGGCCAAACTGCAAATTTCCTCACAACCCCAGATACCCGCAATATTTTAGGGCGAGTTACAGGAGGAAATGCTTCTATTATCAATGGTTTAATTCAAGTCACTGGGGGTAACTCCAACCTCTTCTTGATGAACCCCGCAGGCATAATGTTCGGTCCAAACGCTAGCCTCAATATACCCGCCTCATTCAGCGTTACTACTGCTACAGGTATTGGTTTTAACGAAAATAATTTCTGGTTTCAAGCTATGGGAACAAACGACTATTCAAATTTAGTCGGAAATCCCAGTGGTTATAGATTTGATGTCTCAAACCCAGGCGCAATAGTTAACCAAGGAAACCTAAGTTTAAACCCTGGAGAAAATCTAACTTTACTTGGTGGCACAGTTATTAATACCGGGCAACTCTCCACAGCAGGTGGCAACATTACCATTGCAGCAGTAGAAGGGAACAGTACCCTGAGAATATCTCAACCAGGACATTTATTAAGTTTAGATGTCCCCTCTACAGTAGATAATAATGTAGAAAATTCAAATTTAACCCCATTATCATTACCAGAATTATTGACAGGGGGGGAAGCAACTCATGCCTCAGATATCATAGTTAATGCCAATGGTGATGTAGTCTTGATAGACTCAAATACAGTAGTTGCTGGTGTATCAGGAGATGCGATCGCTTCGGGAAATATAGATGTATCAACAACTTCTCCCCTTGGTAATGGCTCTAATATTGGTGGACAAGTTAATGTTTTAGGCGATCGTGTAGCCCTCATTGACGCAAATATCAACGCTGATGGTTTAAAGGTTGGGGGGACTGTATTAATTGGAGGTGACTTTCAAGGTAATGGCATAGTACCCAACTCTCAGCAAACATTTGTCAATCAAAACTCAATTATTTCGGCTGATTCTATTACAAATGGTAACGGAGGTCAAGTAATAATTTGGTCAGATGGCATAACTAATTTTGCAGGGAATATTAGTGCGAGAGGAGGAGAATTTTCGGGTGATGGAGGGTTTGTTGAAGTATCTGGAAAACAACAATTAATATTTGATGGAAATGTGGATGTTAGTGCTGCATTTGGCACTCCAGGAACAATATTATTAGATCCAGAAGATATAATAGTGGGAGAGTCAGAAAATACAGAAAGTTCAGAAACAGAAACAGTAGATGATAATTCGGAAGTGGCATCTGGTGAAAATTCAGATTCTTCTACTACTGAAAATACAGAAAGTTCAGAAACAGAAACAGTAGATGATAATTCGGAAGTTGTATCTGGTGAAAATTCAGATTCTCCTACTACTGAAAATACAGAAAGTTCAGAAACAGAGACAGTAGATAATAATTTGGAAGTTGTATCTGGTGAAAATATAGAAGAAAATGTCGATAATTCAGAAGTAATAGAAAATACAAATTCAGATACAGAAATTGCTGATAATTCAGAAACAACAGAAACACTAATTGACCCTTTCGAGCCAGAAGAAAATTCTATTGATGTCACAATTTCAGCCGAAAATATTGGGGAATTATCAGGAGATATAATTTTATTTGCCGACAACGATATAACAATTAATGAAAAAATAGAAACTACAGAATCTGTAGAATTAAAAGCCGGAAGAAGTATTAATATAAATGCCGATATTGATACATCAATTGGCAATGGAAATATTGACTTACTTGGTAATAATGATGAGATGAATATTGCTAACCGGAATGCCGGAGCAGCATCGATAAATCAATTGGATGGAACGACGTTAAATGCAGGAAGTGGCAGGATTAATATTGAATTAGGAAATTTAGGAGAAGTAGGTGATATAAATCTGGCAAATTTAACTACAACAGGACAAGTTTTAGTTGATGCGAATGGAGGAAATATTGCCAGAGTTTCTGATAGTTCAATTATTAATGCGGGGAGTGCTTTATTTCAAACTAATGGCAGTGGTGGAATAGGTTTAATTGATGCACCTTTGCAGTTGAATGTGGAAAATTTAGAGGCGGTTAGTGGTAGTGGAGGAGCGTTTTTTGATGTAGGAAATGTAAATATTGGTGATGTGAGTGAGGATGTGGATGGTATTGTTACTGCTGGAGGAGACATAGATATTAAGAGTGATGGAAATGTGACATTAACGGAAACTATTTCTACTATTGAAACAGTGGAGAATAATTCAGAAGCAGAAATATCCCCTCCTTCGCAAGAGGGGTTAGGGGGGATCGAAGCAGTTGAAGCTACAGAAAATACAGAAGTTACTGATACAAATAATTCAGAAGCAGAAATATCCCCCCCTTCCCAAGGGGGGTTAGGGGGGATCGAAGCAGTTGAAGCGACAGAAAATACAGAGGTTACTGATACAAGCGGTTCGATAAATATTGAAGCGACGGGAGATATTGTTGCTACGGGTAGTGGAATTAAAGGTGGTGGAGAAAGTGTTTCTTTGTCTGCCACTAATATTAGGATAAATGATGAATTTGATGAAACTTCTGGGGATGCGGATGTTAAGTTGGAGGCGACAAATGATATTACTGTTGAGGATATAGAGGATGATGTGTTGGAATTTCTGCCAGGGGGAGGAGAGATAGAATTTCGTGCAGATGTGGATGGGGATGGAGTCGGTGTTGTGGAGATGTTGGATAATGAGGCGGATGTTGGGAGCGATCCGAATACCTTTGAGAATGGGGCGGATACTATTAAGACTAATGGAAGGAGTTTGACTATTGCTGGTGCTGGTATTGTTTTGGGGAATATTGATACTTCTAGGTTGCCTGTTTTTTATAGTGATGAGTTCTTGGCGGCGATCGATGTAGATGAGGGGGGACTGATACCAGCAGAAGATCAGGGAGGCATTGTAACTTTGACTTTTACTTTAGATAGTAAATTGGGAACTATAGAAAATTTAGATGTACGCTTTTCTGAGGAAGACAACAATAACAAGAGACAGCTAGAAGTCTTTCTCAAATCACCTACAGGGGAAGAATTAGAATTGTTTGCAGGTGCTGATTTTGAACAAATCTTTGTAGATGCCGATCTTGAACGAATCTTTCAGAATACTGCGATCGGTGATAATGCTTCTACAAGGAGCAATCCTAGCAAGACTTCGTTTGATAGTATGTTTCCTAACCAGAAAATCTTAGCAGATTTGAATAGAGAGAACCCTAATGGAATTTGGACTCTGAGGGTTACAGATACTGCCCCCAGCAGAACTACCATAGGTACACAACTGTTGCTGCGTCAACCTACTACTTTAGTGGGTGGTGGAGGAAATGGTGGGGCAATTAATCTAGAAGCAACTGATAGGGATATTAGGGTAGGAAATATTCGTAGTTTGAGCGAAACTGCTGATGGGGGAAGAATTAATCTGACAGCTAACAACAATATTATTACAGGTCTCATTAATTCTAGTTCTATTCAAGGAATTGGAGGTGATATTAACCTTAATACTATCTCTGGCAATATTCTTACATATTCATTAGATAGTAATGGGTTAGTAGGTGGGGGGAACACCACAATAATTGCTGGAGGTAATATGACTATAGCATCTGTTAATTCCTCTTCTTCTGATGGGGATGGTGGAGCTATTGCTCTGGACGCGGGAGGCGATATCACCACCGCATCCCTCTATTCTCCTTCTTTTTCGTTTGCAAGCAACTCTGGAAATGGGGGGGAGATTTCTCTAGAGGCGGGAGGTGATATCAAGACAGAATCCCTCAATTCCTATTTCTCTTCGTCTATAGGTAACTCTGGAAATGGGGGGGAGATTTCTCTAGAGGCGGGAGGCAATATCACTACAAAATCTCTCTATTCTTATTCCTCTTCGTCTATAGGTAACTCTGGAAATGGGGGGAGCATTTCTCTAGAGGCAGGAGGTGATATCAATAATACAGAATCCCTCTATTCTTATTCCTTTACGTCTGTAGGTAACTCAGGAGATGGAGGAGCAATTTCTCTAGAGGCAGGAGGTGATATCAATAATACAGAATCCCTCTATTCTCCTTCCTTTACGTTTGCAGGCAACTCAGGAAATGGGGGAGATATTTCTCTAGAGGCGGGAGGTAATATTGCTACAGAATCCCTCTATTCTCTTTCCTTTACGTTTGCAGGCGTTCCAGGAAATGGGGGGACTATTTCTCTAGATGCGGGAGGCGATATCACTACAGAATTGCTTGATTCTTCTTCCTATTCTGATGTAGGCAACTTAGGAAATGGAGGGGACATTTCTCTAGAAGCGGGAGGCAATATCACTACAAAATCCTTCTCTTCTTACTCATTTTCGAGGGTAGGTAACTCAGGAAATGGGGGGGATATTTCTCTAGAGGCGGGAGGCAATATCACTACAGAAAACCTATTTTCCTCTTCCCTTTCATTTGAAGACAACTCAGGAAATGGGGGAGCAATTTCTCTAGAAGCGGGAGGCGATATCACTACAAAATTGCTTAATTCTGATTCCAATTCATTTGATGGCAACTCAGGAAATGGAGGTGCTATTTCTCTAGAAGCGGGAGGCGATATTACTAGAGTAGCAATCAAAACATTCTCAGTGGGAAAAAACGACTCAGGAGATGGTGGAGACGTTAACATTACCACCAATAACCTCAGCAACGTAGAAATACTTACACTATCTTCCCACTCCCTATCAGGAGATGTGACAATAGAAAGTCAACCACAAGGAAACCTTCAACTAAATGACTCATCCATAATTACCAGCAAACAAGTAACTATAGAATACCCCTTTGGTTATGAAATACAAGTAGGCGTAGGAACACAAGGCCAATCAGGAAACTTATCTATCTTGAGTTCAGGCAACCTCAACCTCAACAATGTCAACATCGAAAGCGACACCAAAGGTGAAAAAAACGCTGGAAATGTTAACATTTATAGTCTTGGTAACATTACCCTCAATAACACTGACATTCTCAGCACCACCAACGGCCAAGGCAACGCAGGTGAAATCAGCCTGGAAGCCACCCAAAACATCCTACTTACAAACAACAGTAAACTCCAAGCCAGCACAGAAACTACAGGAAGTGGTAATGCAGGAGATATAAAGATTAATACGGGTTCTCTAACAGTGACTAATGGTGCTGAAATATCTGCTAACACAGGTTCTAATTCTATAGATGCTAGTAACAAGGGAAATGGAATTGGAGGCAATATCAGAATTGAAGCGACAGAAATAGTCAACCTAGACAACGATGGTAGACTATCAGTAGAAACCAGAGGTGCTGGAAAAGCTGGAAATATAGAGATTTACTCTCCTGAAGTAAATGTCACTACAAACTCTCTAATTAGTGCCGATGCCAGACAAGAAGCCACCAATAGAGAAGCAGGAGGTAACATCACGATCAACACAAACACCCTTAATATCTCAAGTTCAGAAATATTCGCTCAAACCAAAGGTGAAACTCCAGCAGGTACTATTACTTTGAAGCCTTACAACAATAACTCAGGTCTCAACATCAACTTCACTAATGAAGGCACTATTTCTGCCAGCACCCAATCTACAGGAGAGGGAGGTAATATCTTGATCGCTGCTCCAGAAACTATAGATATTGTAGGAAATGGAAGAATTGTGGCCGGAAGTAATGGTGCTGGAAAAGCTGGAAATATAGAAATAAATAGCCAACAACTCACTATTGCCGAAAACGCTAGAATTCGTGTCTCCACAATAGAAAAAAGCACTAATACAGAAGGAGGTACAATCTCCATCAACGCTAACACAATCAACCTCTTCAGTTCAGAATCATCAGAATCACAATCAGAAATATCTGCTGAAACCGAGAGCAAAACTTCTGGAGGTACTATTACTCTGAAGCCTTATGAGGAAAACTCAGACATAGAAATCAACTTCAGCAATGACAGCAGGATATCCGCTCGTACTTTATCTACAGCAACAGGAAATGCAGGCAATATTAATATTAGTGCCCCAGAAAAGGTCAAAATATCAGGGGATGGCAAAATTTCGGCAGAAAATTCAGGGGCAGGAAGAGGAGGTGACATTACAATTGAAGCTACAGAAAGTATAGACCTGAGAAACCTGGAAATCTCAGCCGAAAGCACACCAACATCCACAGGCAATGCAGGTGAAATCAGAATTGAAACCCAAGAGCTGACAATAGCTGACGGAGCAAGGATCAACGCCTCCACCAAAGGAACAGGAAATGCAGGAGTGATCAACATTGACACCCAAACTTTTACCCTAGAAACAGGAACAAGTCTCACCACAGAAACCGAAAGTGCTGGAAAAGCTGGAGATATTACCATTAACTCTGAAAGACTCACCATAGGAAAAGACGCAGAAATAAGTGCTACTGCCAAGGAAGGAGCAACTAATACAGAGGCTGGAGGCAACATCACTATCAACGCCAACGACGTATTGATATCAGGTCTCCTGGGAATATTTGCCGAAACAGCAGGAGACTCACCCGCAGGCACCCTTACTTTCAACCCCTATAGGAGTATGGGGAGAGGGGGAGACACGGAGAGGGGGAGACACGGAGAGGGAGAGACGCGGAGAGGGGGAGACGCGGAGAGGGGGAGACGCGGAGAGGGGGAGACGCGGAGAGGGGGAGACGCGGAGAGGGGGAGACGCGGAGAGGGGGAGATATCGGAAGAGCACACGAGCGAACTCCAGTCACC
>NZ_JAAHHG010000152.1 GCF_010692555.1 Okeania sp. SIO3B5
TTGTCCCAAGATTGTTCTGCCATAGTCAGCGCAAAATACTAGCTTTTTGAGCATTTTCAACTTAAACAGGCGCACTGCAATTCGACCCTCAAAGCGATCAAACCTTTACATATCAATACTTTTATAATTAATCAGCAAGCCCTAATTATGCGGTGCGACCCCGCGTCGGCGTCAGACGCAAGGGAATGCGCACCAAGAGAGGAAAGAAAAGGTTAGAAGGGAAAAGGTTTTTTTATCACGCTATTATCCGGACATGATATTACAGCGCTTTTCAAATTGATCAACCACATCTTCACAAGCAAAACCTTGTAGGGAGGTTCCATGGAACCTCCCTACTGTGGTCTACCCAAATGAAAACCGCTGTAAGGCAAAAACATTTCTATAAAGGATAAGGAAACTGATGGAAAATTCAAGGGATGAATTACCTCACTATCTAATAAAACAGTTTCAGATTGATAACCTCCTGATGTAGGATAACGATATATATAAGCTTGGCGTTGGACTACATCTAAAACCCAATATTCGGGAATATTTGCCCGAGCATAGATAAGTGCTTTTTCTTGTCGATCTATTCTCAAGGTAGTGTCATAAATTTCGATTAAAAAGAATATTTCCTCTGCACTAGGGTGGCGATACGGCTGATGCCACGCTCCGCGATCGCCATAAGCTTTAGCGTCGATATGAACTACTGCAATATCCGGTTCAGGTTCAGAATTTGATAATGTAACTGGTAACTGCATCCTAATATGAGCTTCCTGAGTTAATTGAGACTTTAAATAATCTGATGTCCGTTGAGTTGTTGCAGCATGAGGAGCACGTTGAGGGTTCATTTCGACAATACAGCCTTCTAATAGTTCGACATGAGATTCTGGTGTCAGAATACCACAATCTATCATTTGATGATACTCTACTACTGTACACAAATGAATTTTGCTTGTTGTCATTAGTTGAATTTCCTGTTTTTGATGGATTTTCTTCTATTAAGATTACTTTCATTTTAGAATGATTAAAAAAGCCAACGAACTAAAACCCCAAGGAACATTAGATGAGGCGATCGCTTCTTAAAACAAATATTATCTCCTCAACCAACTCAGAATATAGAAATTAATCACAAACTCTTAGTTAATACTAACCTGAAATGATATAGTTATTGGAATAACAGATTTACATTATTTTGTGTAATCCCTAATTATTTTTAAATTTCCCAATCTTGAAATTTCAACTCGGACACTAGCTCGTCTGATTAGCGAACAAGGTTTTGCTGTTATTGATTATACTGAAGCTGAGTTTGAGGAAGAGGCAAAGGTTAGTCAGCAAATGGCGTGAGAAATTGGCTGGTTTATGAAAGTTGTTGTTAATGCGACTCCTTATAATGGATAATAAATAATTGATAATGAAAACTATCTCAAATTATTAATTATCCATTGGTAAAAATAATTTAACTTGACATTATTAAAAAAAGATGTTAAAGACATTTTGGGGTACAATTAAACAAGGCAAAATCGAATTATTGGAACCATCAGAGTTGGTGGAAGGAACCAAGGTGCTAGTAACTCTGATTCCTGATGATGAAAATGACGGGGAGAAAGATAAGTCCCTCAAAAATACTCCAGGTCAGCAAGATTTGATTGATGAATTAAAGGCTAATCCTAATTAGGGCTAGAAATTGGCTGAAGTTAGACAGAGAAGAACTGCACGACCGCTCTTGATGAATAATAGAAATAAACTGGTTTTTATTGATTCTAATATCTGGCTTTATTGTTTTCTAAGCGGGCAAGTTCAAGACCCAGAAGAAGATGCTAGAAAGCGAATGATTGCTAATAGTATTACTGATGTGGAAGGGATTGTTATTAGTACTCAGGTGCTGGGGTTGACAAATAATTATGTCTATGTATTTATCACTTTCCAGAAACCTTTTAGTCTTATTTATAGACTATTTAGTATTCTTAGATACAGTTTTCAGTTTTGAAACACTTAGTATTCACAAAATCAAGAATAATGCAACCCCAAGACCTGAATGCTTACCATTTCCTAAACAAACTCAGAATAGAGAAATTAATAAAAAACCATTAGCAAATATTTACCTGAAATGAATATATTAGTTAGTTAGTTTTAACTATATATTATGACATAAAAATAAAAAACAAATAATTCATGGATTAAGTGGCCAAGACGGAGTATACTTAGCTCAACTATCATTAAACAAAGGTTACGAAGTCTGTGGAACATCCAGAGACGCTAAGATGTCAGATGTGCTGAAAATGATAGTCTAGGCTACTGTATAGACTATTAAGGACCAGAAAGGTTTGTGACTCAAAAAATTGTCTCGGCAGCTTGTCGTATTGCCAATGGCAGTAAAGAAAAGCTCCTTTTGGGAAATGTTGATGTGATTAGAGATTGGGGTTGGACGCCAGAATATGTGGAAAGTATGTATTTGATGTTACAGCAGGAAAAGCCGATAGATTATTTTATTGCCACTGGAGAAAGTTATTCTTTGGCAGATTTTGTGGCTCAAGCATTTGAATGTGTGGGGTTAGACTGGCAAGACCATGTGGTGACTGATTTGTATCGACCTACGGATATTGCTTGGGGAGGGGGTAATCCAAAATTGGCTGAGGATAAGTTTAGGATGGAGGGCAAAGTATAAAATGTCAGATGTGGTGAGGATTATGGTTGAGGATAGAATTGCTGCTTCTCCCAAGAAATCATAAAATTTCTGTTACCTTACTCAAACCAATAATTTTACTATCACCTACTTACCTATTTTTTCTATCTATAGATTATCTATCCATAGTTAACAGCATTTCACTTCCTAATAACTAATGCAATGAGCAACCCCAAATCAATAGTAGTCATACCTGCTCGTCTCGCTTCAACTCGTTTGCCTAGAAAAATACTGGCAGATATTGGCGGACATCCCATGCTATGGCACGTCTATCAAAGATGTCTCCAAGCTACCAAACCATCAGAGATTCATGTTGCTACTGACTCAGAAGAAATAGCTGAAGTTGTCCGCAGTTGGGGTGGCAACGTCTGGATGACTTCCCCAGATTGTGCTTCTGGTACTGAACGTATAGTATCTATCATAGACAGCCTCGAAGCAGATTTTATTGTTAATGTTCAAGGAGACCAACCTCTGCTGGAACCAAAAGTAATAGACCAAACTATTGAAACCTTTGAGAATACTCATCCTTTGCCAGATATTGTTACTCCTGCTTGCCTACTTTCTGAAAAGGGTGTATTTGACCCCAATGTGGTGAAAATGGTGAAAAATCATGCTGGATATGCTATGTATTTTTCCCGGAACCCTATTCCTTATGTCCGGGATGTGGAATCGGAAAAGTGGTTTGAATCAACTAAATTTTGGGGTCATGTGGGGATTTATGGCTATAGGCGACAGGTACTTGAGGATTATCATACATTACCTGCTAGTGATTTAGAGTCGGCAGAAAAGTTAGAACAGTTACGTTTTTTAGAAGCAGGGAAAACAATTATGACTTTTGTGACTGACCATCATGGTATATCGGTAGATACTCAGTGGCAGTTGGATATGGTTCGAGAGCGCTATGGGGAAGTCAAAAGTTAAAAGTCAAAAGTCAAAAGTAATATAGCAATTCCCTATATGATATGGAAGTTAAAAGTTAAAAGTCAAAAGTCAAAAGTAATATAGCAATTCCCATAAGGAGTGAGGTACAAAATTCCTTTCATTTAGGATTGCTACATAGCATCCCAAAAATAGTTTTAGAAACTATCATTAACAAAAAAAGTCAAATAAATTACAATCAACAGATTATCAATTTTTATAATTTTTGACTTTTGACTTAAAATTAATGATTCAAACCCTGACTAAAAATTCAATTTTAGAAGTAGCAAAAGCCACAATAGCAAAAGAAGCTCATGCTGTGGCTGCCCAAGCGGAAGTTTTAGACCAAAATTTCCTGGACTTAGCCCAATACTTAGTAGAAAACCAATACAAAACCTTTGTTGCTGGTATCGGTAAATCAGGGTTGGTAGGGAGGCAATTAGCTAGTAAATTAGCTTGTATTGGTGTAAAAGCTGTCTATATTGACCCCAATGATGCCCTACATGGAGAATTAGGCTTAGTCGAAACTGGAGATTTAGTAATTTGTCTGAGCAAAAGTGGTGCTACAGGTGAATTAGTATTTCTGGCAAAAGTAGCTCGACTGCGAGGGGCTAAAATAGCATCGATGGTTTGTCGAGTACCATCCCCACTATCTAAATTAGCAGATTGGACAATAAAACTGGACGTTGCAGCAGAAGCAACAGAAATAGAAATCCCGACAAGTAGCGCGATCGCTCAGACTGCTGTGGGTGATGCTTTAGTAGTTGCTGTGGCCAATGCTCGTGGGTTTACAGCTTCGGAGTTCTCAGAAAATCATCCGGCGGGTAATCTAGGAGTATTGTTGGGGTCTCAAGTTAATGATTTAATGCACAAAGCACCGGAAGAAGTTCCGGTCTTATCTCCTGAAAGTTTTCTGCATGAAGCTTTGATAGAAATGACTAGACAACCTTTGGGTGCTGCTTTAGTTGCTGACTCTGACAATCGCTTAATTGGTATTATTACTGATGGGGATATTCGGCGTATTGTTAAGGATAATCCAGAACATTTTCTTAGTTCCACAGTTGGAAATTGTATGACTGAAAATCCTCTGTTTTGTCGCCCAGATATTTCTGCTATTGAAGTTTTGAAAATGATGGAACAAAATCAAAAGAAACCAGTCTATGTTTTGCCAGTTGTAGATACTAATCATCAGGTTTTAGGATTAGTAAGAATGCATGATTTGACTCAGTTCCAGCTTAAGGAAGTAAAATAATTTAGGAGTCAGGGCAAGACACGGAGCAAGACAAGGATTTGGCCACAGATACACGGATGGATGTAGTGGACTAACACAGCTAAAACTCTGGATTAGGGAGTAGGGGAAAAAGATTGTTGTTGGGTTTATAAACTCTTACTTAATCCGTACATCCGTGGCATAATCCCTGTGAGCGCATCCGTGGCATAATCCGTGTGAGCGCATCCGTGGCATAATCCGTGTGAGCGCATCCGTGGCATAATCCCTGTGAGCGACTGATAAATGATACTGATAACTGAAATGAAAATACCTAATAATTTTATCCTAATTACAGGCCCCTGTTCCATAGAAAGTTATGACATCTGCGCTACCGTAGCAGAGAAATTAGCTTTTCTACAACAACAACATCCAGAAGTAACTATCATATTCAAATCCTCATTTGACAAAGCTAACCGTAGTTCTATTAATTCTTTTCGCGGTGTAGGATTAGAAAAAGGATTGGAAGTTTTAGCAACAATTAAAAAAGAATTTAATTTGTTAGCTGTAACTGATATCCATGAACCCTCTCAAGCAAAACCAGTTGCAGAAGTAGTTGATATTTTGCAAATACCAGCTTTTTTATGTCGTCAAACTGACTTATTAGTAGCTGCTGCCGAAACAGGATGTGCAGTTAATGTGAAAAAAGGTCAGTTTATTTCTCCCTGGCAAACTCAAAATATTGTAGATAAATTACAAGCTTCTGGTTGTCAAGATATTTTCCTAACGGAGCGAGGCAGTAGTTTTGGTTATCATAACATGGTAGTAGACTTCCGTTCCCTACCAGTAATGGCTGCCACAGGAGCTAGAGTTATTTATGATGCTGGTCATTCTGTACAGTTACCTGGTGCGATGGGTACTCAATCTGGGGGACAAGCAGAATTTATTCAACCTTTAGCCAGGGCGGCTGTAGCTGTGGGTTGTAATGGGGTGTTTATTGAAGCTCATCCTAACCCCGCAGAGGCTAAGTCTGATGGTGCTAATTCTTTGCCTTTGTCTGAGTTATCTGGTTTTTTGGAGACTTTATTGCGAATTCGAGAGGTGGCAAACGGTTGTGTGGAGACTCAGAAAAATGTGGTGGTTGAGGAAAAACCATTGGCAAAGTCTAGCTACTAACCTCCAGATGTTGGTTTTGGATGTGGATGGGGTGATGACAGATGGGGGTATTATTCTGTTGGGAAATACCGAACAGATGAAAAGGTTTAATTCTCAAGATGGTTTGGGAATTAAGATGGCTCGAACATCTGGATTGAAGGTTGCTATTATTACTGGCAGAAAGTCTGAGGTAGTGGAGCGTCGGGCGAAGGAGTTAAAAATAGATGATGTTTATCAAGGTTATGACGATAAAACTCTGGCTTTTACTTCTCTACTTCAGGAGCATAATATTCAGGCAAGTCAGGTAGCTTATATTGGTGATGACTTACCTGATGTTCCGGTGATGAAGCAAGTGGGAATACCTGTAGCGGTGAGGAATGCTCGTCTGGAGGTGAAGCGTTATGCTGCTTATGTAACTAGAGCATCTGGGGGAAACGGTGGTATTCGGGAGGCGGTGGAATGGTTATTGGAATTGCAAGGAAAAAAAGATTCTATTATTAATAGTTTGATAGGTGAAAATTAATGATTAATGTCTACATTGGTTATGATTATCGCGAGGCAGTAGCTTTCAGTGTATTGGCACATAGCATTAATGTTAGAGCGTCGCAACCTGTTAGTATTGCACCATTGATGCTTTCTCAACTTGAAGGAATATTGACTAGAGAACGTCATCCTTTACAGTCTACGGATTTTTCTTTTTCTCGGTTTCTGACTCCTTATTTGTCCGAATACAAAGGTTGGTCTATGTTTATGGATTCTGATATGATGATGTTGGATGATATTACTAAGTTATGGGATTTACGAGATGAGCGTTATGCAATAATGGTGGTTAAGCATGATTATGATGCGAAGCACAAGGAGAAGTTTTTAGGGGAACCTCAAACTCCTTATCCGAAGAAAAATTGGTCGAGTCTGATTTTGTTTAATAATGAAAAATGTAGAGCGTTAACTCCTGAATATGTGAATACTGCTTCTGGGTTGGAGTTGCATCAGTTTAAGTGGTTGGAAAGTGAGGAGTTAATTGGGGAGTTGCCTCCTACTTGGAATCATTTGGTAGGAGAATATGAACCTAACCCAGATGCTAGTTTAGTTCATCATACTCTGGGCGGACCTTATTTTGAAGAGTTAAAAGATTGTGAGTTTAGTGATGAGTGGAGAGCGGAATTGGAAGGTATGTTGTATTGTGAACAGAGGTTATAATTCGGAAACAAGCAGGTATGAAGTAAAATGAAAAAACCTAGGGCATTAATTAAAGATGTTGACAAAATGAGTATTGTATGATTAATAGAAATGGCGTTGCTATGCTAACAAAATGACTGAAGTTGCCTTTAGGAATTGCTCCCAGGAAGTTAACCGAAGGTTTATCGTATCTCGTGGCGATCTATAGTTATTCTGAATAAGAATGAAATATTTTTTGAGCTGAAACCCTTTGAAAGCAAGGAATTATTGTATCAGTCTAAATCAAAATGACTATATCTTAAGTTTGGAGAAGGTCTAAAGGTGGTGACAAAACACTTAAGGATAAACAATTGTTGCACCGACGTTGCCAGGATACTAAAACTGCTTTTAACAAAGATATATCCATGCGTCAAAGTTACAGGATTTACCTGAAGGTTATTTATGGGTTGACGATATGTTGATATTGAATTAGGGATGTACCCATGAAAAGGGACGTTTAGGAGAGGAGCAGTGATGAGGTGAAAGTCTCACGTCCGGTTCTGAAGACGAGTCGGGTAGGGTAACTTACCAGGCTTAGTTTAACTCGGTTGTTGAAGCAGGCTAATAAATTGAAGAGATAGGGGCAGTTGGATGAGGGAAATTTTCTTCTTTTGGGAGCAAGTTGGTTTTTGGTGCCTCCATTATGGTAATGTTTAGAACTTTAACCTGTGAGACTTTAGAAAAAACAGAAATAAAAATGAAAGTAGTAATTCTAGCAGGTGGTATTGGTACTCGTCTGAGAGAAGAAACCGAATATCGTCCTAAACCATTAGTGGAAGTGGGAGGACATCCTATTATTTGGCATATAATGAAGCTTTATGCCTATTATGGTTTTTGGGATTTTATTATTTGTTTGGGCTATAAGGGCAATTTGATCAAGGAGTATTTTCTTAATTATGAGGCCATAAATAATGACTTTACTATTAATTTAGGCCGTTCCCAGAAAATTACTTACCATAACCTTCATAAAGAGCAGGACTTCCGGGTTACTCTAGCCAATACTGGTTTGGAAACTATGACAGGGAGTCGAGTAGCTAAGGTAAAACAATATATTGATGAAGATTTATTTATGGTGACTTATGGGGATGGTCTGGCCGATGTTAGTATTAAAAATTTGGTGGAATTTCACAAGGGTCATGGAAAAATGGCTACGGTAACTACGGTGCAACCTCTTTCTCGTTACGGGGTTTTGGATATTGACAGGACAGCTAGGGTTTTAAAGTTTGGGGAAAAGATTAAGGAGGATAAAATGGTCAGCGCTGGTTTCTTTGTGTTTGACCGTCGGGTGTTTGATTATTTATCGGGGGACGACTGCGTTTTAGAAAAAGAGCCATTAGAAAAGTTGGCGGCAGAAGGTCAATTAATGAGTTATTATCATTCTGGTTTCTTTTACGCGATGGATACTTTTAAGGAGTATCAGGAGTTAAATAAGATGTGGAAGTTGGGTAAAGCGCCTTGGAGGATTTGGGAATAGAATATGCAGGTAAATGATTTTTGGGGCGATCGCTCTGTCTTTCTCACAGGTTGTACTGGTTTACTAGGCAGTTGGATGGTAGCTGAGTTAGTGGAGCGGGGTGCCAAAGTTACTGGTTTGGTGCGTGACTTGGTTCCCAAATCTCGCCTTTATACTGACGATTGGGCGGGTAAAATTAATATCGTCCGAGGTGGTGTTGAGGATTTGGATGTTATTGAAAGGGCGATCGCTGAATATGAAGTAGATACGGTTTTTCATCTGGCAGCTCAAACTATCGTGGGAGTGGCGAATAAAAATCCTTTGGGGACTTTTGAGGCTAATATTAAAGGAACTTGGAATGTATTGGAAGCTTGTCGTCAAGTGGGAGGTGTGAGTCGCATCGTTATTGCTTCTAGTGACAAAGCTTATGGAGACCAAGAGGTTTTACCCTACAATGAAACTACCCCGTTACAGGGGGAACATCCTTATGATGTGTCTAAAAGTTGTGCGGATTTAATTAGTCGTACTTATTATGTTTCTTATGGGTTGCCCGTCTGTATTACCCGCTGTGGTAATTTTTATGGTGGGGGGGATTTGAATTTTAATCGGATTGTGCCGGATACTATTAGGTCTGCTTTGCGGGATAAACCTGTGACTATCCGCAGCGATGGTAGTTATATTCGGGATTATTTTTACGTTAAAGATGGGGTTTTGGCTTATTTACATTTGGCAGAACAAATGGATAGAAAAGAAGTTTTAGGGGAGGCTTTTAATTTTAGTAATGAGTTGCAAATTACGGTTTTAGAATTAGTGCGTAAAATTTTGGTATTAATGAATAAAACCGATCTAGAACCTGTTATTTTAAATCGGGCAACTAACGAGATTAAACATCAATATTTATCGGCAGAAAAGGCTCGTAAATTGTTAAAATGGCATCCAGAATATACTTTGGAAAAAGGTTTACAAGAGACAATTCAATGGTATGATGGTTTTCTGAATTTAACTGATTTCAACAAATATAAATGAAAATGAAATTAATTGAAACCAAACTGACTGGATGCTATATTATCCAGCCCAGAGTTTTTCAAGATGAAAGAGGGAGTTTTGTCAAGACTTTTCATCAAGAAACATTTGAAAAATACAAATTAGAAACAAAATATGTTGAGGAAGTTTATTCTATTTCTCATCAAAATGTTTTAAGAGGTTTACATTTTCAAATACCACCCCACGACCATACTAAGTTAGTTTATTGTCTTTTTGGTCGAGTAATTGATGCTGTGGTAGATTTACGGGTAGGTTCTCCTACTTACGGACAATATGAAACCTTCGAGTTAAGCCAGGAAAATGCTCATATCTTATATATACCAACTGGTTTTGCTCATGGTTTTTATACTACTAGCGAGAAAGCTATTCTGGTTTACAATCTTACCAGCGTTTATGCCCCCAACCACGATCGCGGAGTACGCTGGGATTCCGTAGGGATATCCTGGCCTCTTGGTGAGACTAATCCAATTATTTCCGAGCGCGATCGTGCATTTTTACCTTTTTCTGAGTTTGAAAGTCCCTTTGTTTATGAATAATAAATTGCTTTCAGAAACCGGGTTTATAGCCACATTATATTAATAATAAATTAATGAAAAAAACGGTTTTAGTTACAGGTGCAACAGGTTTCATCGGTAGTCAGTTAGTTAAACACCTACTTCAGCATAATTATCAAGTTATTATTCTCAAACGTAGTTTTTCTGATACCAGCAGGATTCAAGATTCCTTGTCAGAGATAACTGCTTATGATATAGATAAATGCAGCATAGAAAAACCTTTTCAAGACTTGGGAAAAATTGATACAGTAGTTCATACTGCAACGGCTACGGGTCGCCGTAAAGAGAGTCTTATAGAAATATTTGAGACTAATACTGCATTTCCTTTAAAATTGTTGAAAGCTGCTAAAGATTTCCAGGCAAAAACTTTTATTAACACCGATACTTATGTAAATAAAAGCAATATTCCCTATCAAGAATTAGGGAGTTATTCTCTTTCTAAAAAGCATTTCCAACAGTGGGGAAAACAAATTGCTCTAGCTCATAAAATAGAGTTTTTTAATGTTAGATTAGAATACGTTTTTGGTATAGCAGATTATCCTAACAAACTCATACCATTAGTAATTAAAAAAATTTTAAGCAATGCCTCTGAGGTAGAACTTACTTCAGGAGAACAGCAACGAGATTTTATTCATGTTGAGGATGTAGTTTTAGCATATCTTTTGCTATTGGAAAAAGAATCCGAACCGTCACAATATTATCAAGAATATGAAGTAGGAATGGGTAAAGCAATTTCCTTGCGACAACTTATAGAAATGCTGAAAGAGCTTACGGAAGTTCAAACGAAATTAAAATTTGGAGCTTTACCTCAACGTTCGGGTGAAATTATGTTTTCTCAAGCTGATACTAAAGCTATGGAAGCAATAGGTTGGTATCCTGCTAAAAGTTTAAAAGAACGTTTGATGCAAACTATTGAAGGTGAAAAAAGACTCAAAGAGCAAGCAAGCTGAAGAGATTGCTATTTTTAACCAAATTACTTGTAAAATACTACCATAGTCGGATTTATTGAAAAAAACAAATGACTCAATCAACTTCTTACTTTAAAGAAATTACCAAATGCCGAGTTTGTGGCAACGAAAAACTTACCCCCGTTTTAAGTCTGGGCAGTCAACCTCTGAGCGGAGTTTTTCCATCCGTTGACTCTCCCGATCCATCCACTTCTCCTTTAGATTTAGTAATTTGTGATGGTGATGAATCTGTCTGTCGAACGCTGCAACTCCAACACAGTGCTAATGTATCGGAAATGTATGGTACTACCTACGGTTATCGTTCCTCAACAAGTCGGACAATGCGCAGTCACCTACAAGGTATTGTTACAGAAGTTTTGGAACTGGTACAACCAAATCCTGGGGATGTGGTTTTAGATATTGGTTGTAATGATGGTACTTTGCTTAACTTTTATCGAGAACGCAACCTAACTCGCATCGGTATGGACCCTTCAAGTAAAAAATTTGCAGATAATTTTGATACAGATATTAAAGTTATCTATGATTTCTTTTCTGCTGATGGGGTGCGGGAAATGGTGGGCGATCGCAAATGTAAAATCGTTACTTCCATAGCCATGTTTTATGACTTGGAAGACCCGATAGATTTTATGAATCAAATTCATTCTGTTTTAGCTCCAGATGGAGTTTGGGCTTTTGAGCTTTCCTATATGCCGCTGATGTTGACGAATCTAACTTATGACCAAATTTGCCACGAACACTTAACTTACCTGGGTTTGCAGCAAATTCAATGGATGGCCGAACGTGCTAATCTCAAAATACTTGATGTCAGTTTGAATTTTGTTAATGGTGGTAGTTTTCGGATTATAGCTGCCCACAAGGATAGTGCCATTACCCCTAACTATGAGGTTATCAAAAAACTTCTTGATGCTGAAGCTCCCCTCGCAACAATGGCTCCTTTTGAGCGATTCCGTAATCGGATTATTCAACATCGGGATGAGGTCAGAGCATTTTTTGATACGATACGATCGTCTGGTAAGAAAGTTTATGGGTATGGAGCTTCGACTAAAGGAAATATTGTTTTGAACTATTGTGGTATTACGCCAGAAGATTTGATAGCTATTAGCGACTTGCAACCTCAAAAAAATGGTTTGGTTACCCCAGGAAGTCGTATTCCCATCATAACTCACGAAAAGTTAAGGGAAGTACATCCAGATTATGCTATGGTATTGATTTGGCATTTTCGTCGGGAAGTTATTGAGGATGAGATTAACTATTTGGAAAAAGGTGGGAAGTTGGTATTCGATTTACCGCGTCCCCATACTGTTAATTTTGAGAACTATCAGCATTATTTGAATGCTTCTTTTGAAGACCTAGCTTTTTTTTTGTAACAGGAATTACACAAAATACTCAATAATACACCACCTGTAGGGGCGAATGGCATCCGCCCTTACCATATATAACAATACTGCGTAAGTCCTGTGTAAAAGAGATCGGAGGATTAATCTATCTTTAGTAACACAGCCATCTTGGCTGTAACAAGCAGGATGCTTGTGTTAGTACTTCATTGCAATTTTCGAGGATTAATCTATCTTTAGTAACACAGCCATCTTGGCTGTAACAAGCAGGATGCTTGTGTTACCACTTCAGTGCAATTACTGTGTAGGTTTTCATTGCCCCTCAAGTATTGTAGTAATTACTTTCTTCAATTTATCTATATTCATTTCCAACCCATTGAGCGTTTTGTGGCAATATAATGGGTAAAAATTACACTCCCCCAATACAGATGCAGAATAAAAATGTCTATCTTCTATATAAAGATCGGAGAATATCTCGACAATAGTAGTATTTGGATGACACATAAGAATACAGCTCATCCCTGCGCCAATGGGACTAACAAAAACAGAAGTGTGGTGCATCAACATCGCTTTCTCCTCAAAAGTCAACCTTTCGCCATAAATAATAGAAAATCCTAAACTTGCCATCAACTCCTCTACTTCTACCTCGTTAACCATCGCTCTACGTTCGGAATACCTTCTGGAAAGATACACATAACGAGCGCGATATTCTGACGGTATATCCCCACGCTTCGCCACGATTGAGTCTCTCAATTTTCTGTAAAAATTTATCATTTCTGCGTCGTATCGATAGTTACCATAAATAAAGTATTTAAACTTCTGCTCTTGTTTCACCAAAATTTTCTCTTTTGGTATGTTCAAATGACCAAAGATTTCCCAGTGACTATCAGTGATATGGGGAACAAATATTTTGCAGGATAAATTCAGCTTTTGATAGAGAATCAAGCTAGTAATTTGGTCGAACAGTAAATGACCGTAGTTTTGATAGGATCCCCAAACATAACCTAAAATAGGTAAACCAAAAATTACATCATCTTTATAATAATTATTTAGTGTTGTTTTCCTAATAGCAATCTCATCTAAAGTTCGTCTAATACCTATCATTCGAGATGCGATTTCACCTGCTGGAATCATTTCACTCGAACTGTTGCTAGTATTTTCATTAATAAACTTCTTAACAAATTGCTCGGATATTTTAGGAGAGTAATTAAAAATATATCTCTCAGAAACACCAAAAGGAGGATTGCAAATAAAATCCTTATATACTCCTATAGTTTGCCTACAGCTCAACTTAAGGGAACCTGAGAATTTCTGCACGTTAGCTGCAAAATGCTTCTTTTCTTCATCCGTTAACTCGGGTGAATATTTTATCCTAGCTTGTAGCTGAGATTTTGGCATCCGTTCGTCCGCGCCCATTACATAACGTGCCGACGATGACAAACCCTCAAAAGAAAACTTATTGATCGATAGCACTGGAATTGCCGAGCGAACTAGCTTAAACCTTTCCCACTCGCTGTTATTTAAGAGTTGGGATTCTTTTTCGAGAACCTGGATCGCTAGGTTGAAATGGTTTAATACTAATGACAAATCTTTCTCATCGCGGTCGAAATGGCTTAATACTAATGACAAATCTTTCTCATCGCGGTTGTTTCCCCCAATAAGACACTGGGATAATAACTCTTTTAATATTTTTAATTTGGGCAGTAACGAAGGAGCATCTTTAGCTATGGAAGCATAATTTGACGGTCGAAAAAACTTGGGATTGAATAGTGTTCGATGTGTTAATCTAGTTAAAGAGATAACTTCTTCCATACGCTCTGGTTGTTTTATAGTCAGGCGATCGAGTAATAAACCTAATTCCTGAAAAGAAGTTAAAGCTCTCCCCAGTAGTTTAACCTCTGGATATAAACCGCGCTGCTGGTGGAAGCTTAAAATCTGCTCGTACTTCGCGATCGCCTCACCTTCGCGACCCAAATACTTTAACTCCGTTGCCGCCAGTATATAGGCATCAATAGCTTTTTGGGGAGGATAATATTCAATAATTCGCTCAAATCTCTCTAAAGCTAACTCTCTAGAAGCCTGTTGGCTGGCTAAAATTCCGCCTTGGAGCAATGCGGTTAAATCGTTGGGGTTCCTCTGCAAAGCCAGAAGGAATCTTTCCTCGGCCTCTGCAAAACGCCCCATAGATATCAGTTCCCTAGCTGCCTCAGAGTAAGCCCGAATATGCCCAGGGAATTTTTCAATTATTTGTTCAAACCTTTTCCAGGCCAATTTATTATTTCCCAAGTGCCTCGCCAAAGCAGCACTTTTGGATAATCCTTCATGGCGATCGGGATATTGAGCAATAACTTTTTCCCACCAAGTTTCTGCCTCTTCATACCGAAATAGATTAGTCAGTACATCCCCTTTTTGCAAATAACAATTAAAATCGTCTGGCAACTTAGTAATAGCATTTTCCCAACGCTCTAAAGCCAACTCCCAATCAGCTAGACAATTAGCTACTGTTGCATAACGTTCGTAAATGGATGGTAGCTCTGGATGCTTTTCTATTAACTGTTGAAAAACCGCATCGGCCTCATCAAACCGAGATAATTTTATCAACAGGTTGCCTTTTTCAACTTGAAAATCCATATTTTCGGGAAACTTAACAGTGGCCTTTGACCAAATTTTTAACGCCGACTCCGAATTGTCCAAACTATGACTTAGTCTTGCGTAACCCTCATAACCGAATGGTTGATTTGGATACTTTTCTATTAACTGTTGAAAAACCGCTTCTGCTTCATCAAACCGAGATAAATTGATTAAAACATTGCCTTTGTGAGTTTGAAAACCGATATTTTCGGGAAACTTAACAATGGCCTCCGACCACCGTTTTAATGCCAACTCCCAATCTTCCAAAAAATGAGTTAATTTAGCTAAACGTTTGTAGCCATCTGGTCGTTCTGGATAAAGTTCCTTTAATTGCTGAAAAACCGTTTCCGCTTCCTTAAGCCTGCCTAAAGTCATTAAATTATTACCATAATTAAGATAAACCGACATCGGTTGTTGAAGGTTCAGAATTAATGCTTGTTGGTAAGACTCGACAGCCTCTTTAATTTTTCCTTCCTCATTTAACTTCTTTCCTCTCTCAGCGTAATCTCTGGCAACATCTGTTTGCAACCAAGAGATTTTTTGAGTTGCCCTCAAGTGATTTGGATTAAAAGAAAGGACTTTTTGCCAAGTTGTTAATGCCTGCCCAAAATCCGATTTAGCTTCATAAGCTAAGGCTAAAGTTTGATGATAAATTGCCAAATTTGGTTCGAGAGAAATAGCCTTTTTTGAGGAATTAATTGCCTCATCTAATTCTCCTTGCTTGATTAATGCCTCGGCTAAACTATTGTGCAAGTTGGCAGAATTGGGATTAAGTTTAATAGCTTGTTTATACTGGACAATGGCATCAGACCATTTGTTTTTTTCGACAAACAGTTGGGCTAGGTAATAGTAATTCCAGGGGAAATTGGGCCTTAATTCTATGAGTGTCTGATATTCTTTGCGGGCATCGTCCAATTTACCCGCCTGCAAGAGTTGGTTAGCGATTTTGAGGGAACTGTTATGGACCATAATTTTTGTGGGGACTTTGGGTGTAACTTTCCAAATCATTATTTCTAGTTTTCTGGGTTTTGATTGTAAAGTATTATGGTGGTAGGTTTTGATAATTTCGCTGGAGCAAATTTGTTTCTATGTGTTTATGGACAATGAAAGTATGAGTGCTGGCCAATTGTTGAAGAACGCCAATCAGTTGAAGAGAGGCGGGAAATTGGATGAGGCGATCGCTCTTTATCATCAGGCCATAGAATTAAGTCCAAATTTTTCTTTTAACCACTATGAATTAGGTGATGCTTTTCACAAAACCGGCAATTATGCCAAAGCTATTATTGAGTATGAAAAAGCCATCGAGCTTAATCCTAATATAAATTTTTTTCACCACAGTTTAGAACAAGCTAAAGCTAGCAAAGACCAGTTAAATATTAATCATAATTCTAACCAAAGCAATGTTGAGCTTTTGCTTGTGGGAATTTCCATGATTAAAAATGAAGAAGACATTTTAGAAACTTTTGTTAGACACAATCTAAATTATCTTGATTTTCTAGTATTAGCTGACAATGGTTCAACAGATAATAGTAGAATCATCCTTCAAAAATTGATGCAAGAAGGTCTTAATCTTTGCGTCATTGATGACAATAAAATGGCTTACTCTCAAAGTGAGAAAATAACTAATCTTTACAGAAGAGTAGCCACATCATTTTTTCCTGAATTTATTGTTCCAATCGATGCAGATGAGTTGATTCAATCACCATCAAAGCAATCATTTCTTAACTCCCTTCAAGCTATTCCTAAACAAGGAGTAGGTCTTTATCCCTGGAAAACTTATGTACTAGAACCAAATACGAACTATGGTGCATTATCAGATTTTAAGTACAGAAGAAAAAAAGAACAGCCACAATTTTTTAAAGTTATCCTCAGAAGCAATGGTTGTGTTGATTGGAAGCTAAAAATTTCACAGGGTTATCATAGATTGGCAAGCAGCAGTAGTAATGTGCGCAACCTTAAATTACCAGATATTTGTTTGGCTCACTTTCCAATTAGAAGTCTTAGTCAAATATTTAAAAAAGTTTTGCTAGGATGGTTGGGATACTTAGAGAGAAATAAGAGTACAAACAGCCAAAATCAAGGCTTTCAAAAAAGACAAATATATGAGAGGATTACGAGTGGAGAAAATTTTTATGAATCGGATTTAGCAAATCTAGCTCTTAACTATGCCCAGAAAGTAGAAGTAGAGGCAAAAGATTGGTCATGCAACGTCGAATTAGATCCTCCTATTATCAAATCCCCCACAACTTATTTTCCAGATTTAATCGCCCCCGGCAAAAACTATACCAATGTAATTACTACTATTGTTAAATCTTGGGAAAATCAAATCATAAAAAATCCTAGTTTAATTAGCAGGGAAGATTTAATTCCATTTACCCAATCTCATTCTGAATCATTAGAGGATAATAATGAAAATGGTGTGTTTAAACCCGATTTTCACCTAAATAAGTTGTTCGTGGATATTCCACCTTTTAAGTATGTTTATGAAAGGTTTTTGCCTAAAAATGTTCTGGATGTTGGATGTGGTTTAGGTGCATATCTGAAACTATTTAATAAACTGGGAGTTGAGGAGATTATTGGTGTAGATGGCTTTACCCCAAAGCAGAGCTTTTTGCAACCTGACCAGTATATTCGCTATGATTTGACTCACCCGTTAGATTTGCAGGATAAATTTGATTTGGTAATGTGTTTAGAAGTAGCAGAACATTTACCTTCTGGCTGTGAAGTTAATCTTATTGAAACATTGAACAACCATGCTTCTAATATTTTGATATTTTCAGCAGCAGAAGTAGGTCAGCCTGGAAAGGGGCATATTAATTGCCAACCTTTTGAATATTGGGCTAATTTGTTGGCTAATCAAGGCTGGTTTCCGATGTTGGCAGAAACATTATTTTTGCGTTGTATTTCGAGTTTTTCTTGGTTTAGAAGAAACCTAGTTTTAGTTAAAAAGAAATCGGAATTTACTGTTTCATCCAAAAGTTTTTTTTGCTCCTGGGATAAACTAATTTCTATATCTCAAATACCTTATAAATGGTACGGTCAAGAATCTCAAATTATTTCGGAGATGTTGGAGGTTGATATTCCTGATGGTGTTTACCCATCTGCCATAGAAAGCAAGGGTGGATCCTTTTTTTAAGTAATTTTGGAGTTGGGTTTGTATGAGTAATGAAGGTACAAGTACAGGTAAATTTTTGAAGTTGGGAAATCAGTTTAAAAAAGAAGGAAAGCTAGACGAGGCAATAGCTCTTTATCGACAGGCTATAAACTTATGTCCTAGTTTTGCTTGGTATTATTATGAGCTGGGAGGTGTTTTAGCTAAAAAGGGACTCTTATAAGAGGCAATATTTGAGTATTGCAAGGCTGTTAAAATCAACCCAGAATGCTCTTTATTTTACCACGAAATAGGAAAGATATTGCATTCAAAAGGGGAGTTAAATAGCGCTATTAATTATTATCGTCGAGCTATTCAAAATCAACCAAACTTTGCTATCTTATACAGAAGCTTAGGTTATGCTCTATTTCAAAAAGAAAACTACTCAGAAGCCATAATCAATTTTTTGATTGCTCTTGAAATTGACTCTTCTCCGAATACCGATGAAAAGCTAAAAAAAACCTATTTAAAACTGGGTTGTACCGAAAAAGGTGCCGAGGGGCTATTGAGCAGAATTAAAGAATCAAGTCAACAAAAAACTTTTCAGTCTCGAAAAATAGAAATACCTGAGAAATTTCAACAGGAATTATCTAAACCGAAAGTATTTGGTATTGGCTTAGGTAAAACAGGTACAACTACTTTAGGGGCTTGTCTTAATCACCTTAATTACAAACATTATGGTTGGTCATCTTTAACTAATTACAAACTAATTTATCAAATTAAGCTTGGTGATTTTGATGATGTTTATAGAGTGGTTAATCAATACGATTCCTTCGAGGACTATCCGTGGCCTTTCATTTACAAATTACTTGATGAAAAATACCCGAATAGCAAGTTTATATTAACAATTAGGAAATGCTCTCAAACATGGTTTAAAAGTTGTTTAAACCACTATTTAAGACTAAAAGAAAGAGCAGCTTATGTCTATAAGTTAATATATGGTCTAGATCATCCACAAGACTTTTCAGATGAGTATGTAAAGTTTTATGAGACTCATAACCAAGAGGTTATAGATTACTTTAAGTTTAAATCAGATAAATTGCTGATAGTTTCTTGGGAAGAAGGTGATAGTTGGGAAAAATTATGTGGCTTTCTGGGAAAGAAAGTTCCTAATATTCCTTTACCCCATCTTATGAAAAGTAAAACTAGCTAATTAAGTCATTTAATAATAAAAGTAAATAATATGAGTAATGAAGAGATGAATGCAGGCCAATTGCTAAAACAGGCCAATCAATTGAAGAGAGTGGGGAAGTTAGATAAAGCGATCGCTCTTTATCATCAGGCAATTGAAATTAACCCCAATTTTGCTTGGGCTTATCATAATTTGGGTGATGCTTTTGTTAAGCAGGGAAATATAGATAATGCTGTTTCTTTTTATTCCCAAAGTTTAAAAAATAACTCCAATTCAGCCTGGCTTTATTATTGTTTGGGAGAAGCTTTATCTAAACAGGGAGATTTAGAGGCAGCAGTTAAATATTTACAAAAAGCGATTGATACTAAACCCAATTTTTACAAGTTTTATAATAGTCTAGGTCAAGTATTAACTGAACAAGGAAATTTTGATGAGGCGATCGCCAGATATCATAAGGCTATCAACCTTAATCCAAGCGGAGCAGACAGCTACTTGGAGTGTTGTGTTGCA
>NZ_JAAHHG010000153.1 GCF_010692555.1 Okeania sp. SIO3B5
GGAGCTTTTCCCTACCTCCACCCCGAAAAATCGCCTGTTTTTCCTAACTTTTCTCCAAATTCCGGTTATGTTGCCCCCAATTCTCAATCATATCGATTATTTATTTGACTTTGAAACAGCCCTGCCTCCCAGGAGGGGAGGGGGAGACAGGAGACAGGAGAAACGGGGAATGAGCGAGGAGGTAGGAGCTAAGTTTTGTCCCAAGATTATTCTGCCCAACTATGCGCCTAAAATACGCTCCATGCATGAGCGTTTTAGACGTGATACCAGACACTTTTTAAAGGCCCAAAAAAGGTTAAATCCTTTATATGTCAATGCTTTTAGATTTATTCAGCAAACCCTAATTAAGAGTTAGGATTTAGGGGAGTTGTAGAAGAGGTAGTCATTCATAATTGCCCCTTAGTTTTTCTCTCATCATTACCCCAAAATCTTTACTTTTTCCCCTCCATCAACTGAAAAGCTGCTACCTTTTCAGTACCTACAATTCTTCAAACCAATATCAGTTAATGCTTTGATATTTAATCAGCAAGCCCTAATTAGGATTTGCTGAAAAAGTCTTTTTTAAGGAGTAGGGGTGTAGGGGTGTATAGGAGAATTTTTTTGCCCAACTCTTGTGCTAAAAATGCTAAATTTTTGACCATGAAGAGCTGAAAACCATGTACTTTTTCAATACCTAAAAAGACTAAAACCTTTATATGGTAATTATTTGAAATTTAATCACCAAGCCCGAATTATTAATTATTAATTATTAATTATTAATTATTAATTGTCTCATGTTTAGATAATAAATCCCAAGCCAAATAATAATCCGCTAAAAAAATGTAGATAAACAGCAATAAATTTACAGTTACTAACTTTTTCTGGTTGGTCGTGATAATTACCAACATGACGACATAACTGAATAGCAAATGGTAAAGCACCAAAACTTAACAGAGTCCAAACTGGGAAAATTCCTAAACCTACACAGATAGAAATGAGAACAAAAACAATACCACAAGACCAACTTAATAATTGAGAACCTGCTTTAGTTCCCATTCTCACAATAGGCGATCGCTTCCCTGCTGCTAAGTCATCTTGTACTTGATGAAAGTGAGAACAAAAGAGAATAAGAGTAGTAGTAATTCCAATAATTATTGATGCGGTCAAACTTATCATTGACCAACTTTTAGTTTGACTATAATAAGCAGCAGAAATTGCCAAAGGACCGAAAGCAAAAAAACAGAGAATTTCTCCTAAGCCTTGATATCCTAATCTAAAAGGAGGACCTTGATAAATATATCCCAAAAAACAACACAACAATATTAATCCAATTACCGTTACATCTTTTTGCCACCAACTAATTCCTAAAATCCCTAAAATTCCTAACAGTAAAAACAAATTACTCAGGACGAACATCAAAGATTTATTTCCTGTCAAATTTACTAAAGAATGATGTTTATTTTTATCGATACCTGTTTCTGAATCAAATACATCATTACTAATATTTTCCCAGGCTAAAATGAAAATTGCTGATGTAATAAATGTTGAAAAAATTGACCAATTAATCGAATTTTTTTCCCAGAAAGCTATTGCAGTTCCCACCCATATAGGCATAATAGCTACACTATACATAGGTGGTTTGATGGCAGCTAGCCATAATTTTTTTTGAGATTGATTTATTGTTTGAAATGTCATCTTAATTTGATAATTAATCTTGAGATTGTGGCAACAGTTATGGAGGTTGATTTGTAAGCATTCAGCTATTAACGGTCAGCTATCAGCTTTTTAATTAATAAAGCAAGCATTCGTTTAATTTATACTACATTCTCAACCAGATATTCGTACTCTGAAGCTTTGATAAAATTGCTTTTTTCTCCTTGAAAGGTAATAAAGCTGATAGCTGACTGCTGTTTGCGCAGCATTCCGCAGGAAATGCTTACGTTGATTTTTATAGTTTAATGAGTTGTGACAAACTTCTCAATCCTAACTCTAGATAATAATAAACATATTTAAGAAATATTTGTCGCTCACAACAATTGTTTATCTCTTAACACTTTAATTTCCGAGTTATGCAGAAAACTTTACAAAAAATCATGTAATTTATTTTTCCTTTACATTTGATTTAATTTGGCCTTTCTAGTTATTCTGAATAATCCTCTATCAGAGAATGTTGAAAGAGGACTCCCGCTAAATCAAAGATTATAGCGGTGAGATGAATTACAAAAACGCAAATTAATTGAGCGGAGCGCGAATCCTTTGATCTAGGTTTTTGAGATATTTAATAAGGTTTGTAATTAATAATATTGTGTGATATTATTAATAGATTAGGAAACAAAAAAACCGTCAACGTGATTACTTTAACTTACCAGTATAAACTCAAACCTACAAAACAACAAGAAGTAGAAATTAATCAGATTCTTGATGTTTGTAAAACTGTATATAATTATGCTTTGAGAGAGCGGAAAGACTGGCTAAGTTCAAGAAAATCACTAATTAATCGTTGTTCAATTATTTCCGAATATATTATTCCTGCTGATGCTCCCTACCCTAATTACAATTGTCAAACTAAAAGTTTAACAGTAGCTAAGAAAACTAATCCTAGATTAAAGTCAGTTTCGGCTAAGAGCCGACATGAAAATGCTCAAGTATTACAACAAACTTTAAAAACTTTAGATAGAGCATTTGTTAATATGAAAAGTTTAGGTAGAGGTTTTCCTAGATTCAAGAAGAGGATGAGGAGTTTTGTCTTTCCAGCAATGTTAAAGAATTGCTTGGGTAATAACAGATTTAAACTACCTCAGTTAGGTTGGGTTAAATTAAGGCAAAGCAGACCATATCCAGAAAATATGGTAGCTAAACAAGCTAGGATAGTTAAAAAAGCCAGTGGTTATTATTTGATGGTTAGTTTCCAATCATCAGAGTTAGTTCCAGATAATCCAGTAGGAAAAAAGTCTTTAGGGATAGATGCAGGAATAGAAAATTTTGTAGCAACTTCTACAGGTCAATTGTTTAAATCACCTAAGTTTTTGTTAGGTAAACTACGCGAGCTTAAATTGCTGCAACGTAGACTTAAAAATAAAACTAAAGGGTTAAGTAATTGGTTAAAGCTTCAGAATAAAATAGCTAGGCTACATGAAAGAATAGCTAATACTAGACGTGACTGGCATTTTAAATTAGCTCATCAACTTTGTGATTTAGCAGATAATATTTTTGTTGAAGATATTAACTTTACTTCCTGGTCTAAAGGTATTGTCAGAAAGCAATCTCTAGACTCTGGAATAGGTAAGTTTATTAATGAAATATTACCTTATGTTTGTTGGAAAAGAGGTAAGTACTATTGCAAAGTTGATAAGAATTATACATCTCAAGAATGCCCAAATTGTGGTTATGTAAACAAGAAAAAACTTGCGGATAGAAAACATAATTGTAGCAACTGTGGTTGTCAGGTTAATCGTGATGTAGCTGCTGCAAAAGTAATCAGAAATAGAGGATTAATGGCGGTGGGGCACACCGTTAAATAAAAAGCTTGTTGAGACGGTCTGACGGGGGTACAATTCAGTTTATTTGATTTGTTACCTAGTTAAGAGTCATTAAATCAAGAATCCCCCGTTATAATCTTTGATTTAACGGTGGGAGTGTCAAAAAACCAAACGTCAAGCTCTTGGCAATAGCCTGGCGCTAACAATATGTAAAAGTCTCAAAAAGAAAACAGAAAAGAGAAACGCAAAAAAAGGAGAGAAAAAGATTTAATTTTGACCATAACTATGGAGTCTAATATAAATAAAGGTGATAATTTTAATTAAAACTAGGGGATAAATTGGGCCTTTTTTAGAAATTGAACAGTCCTACCAATGAATCTCTCTTAATATTCAGTGAAAATTTCCGATTCTTTTTTTCATGCCTGCAATACCCACTTCTGTTAATCTATTTCAAAGCTGCCAGGACCTGCATCAGTTTCTGTTAAATTGTCAACAGACATTAACGGAACAGGTGCAGAAAAAAGTCATTAGTATTTCTGTGGAAATATTACCAGTAGATCCCCTAGCAGTATTGCAGGAAATTTGTGAACCTAATCAACTACATTTTTATCTCGAAAAACAAATTATTGGAAAAACAAATACTGAAAAAAATACCTTAGCGATCGCTGCTGTAGATGCTGCTACCCACTTGACTGTTACGAGTGGGAACCGTTTCTCACAAGCTCGATCTTTTATTCAGTCATGTCTTAACAATACAATTGTTTTAGGTGCAACACATTTACCATTTTCAGGCCCTCACTTTTTTTGTAGTTTTACTTTCTTTGAACAAGATTCCCAAATCAATCTAGATGTTTCTCAAAATGGTAATTATCAGGAGAAACCATCTATAAACTCTCACTTTCATTGTGCAACTATATTTTTGCCACGGTGGCAAATAACTCAGAAAAATAATTGCCATACACTTGTTATTAATACAGTTATCACTACCTCCATAAATATTAAAAATATTTCCCAGATAATTTGGCATAAATACCAGCAAATTACTCAAATAAATAATACTTCTTTATCAAGTTTAACCAAGCCTCGCGGAAATCTTCGGAAAATTAATCCGAATCATTTACAGGACTTTAAAAAATCAGTAGCTTCCGCTCTAGATTTGATTAACTCAAATTCTTTAAAAAAAATAGTTTTAGCCCACGCCATAGATATATATTCTCAAACTCCTTTTAACTTAATTCAGTCTTTAAACAACTTACGATTCATTTATCCAGACTGCTATGTATTTTCTACCAGTAATGGCAAAGGTCAAAACTTCATAGGCGCAAGTCCAGAAAGGTTAATTAGTATTAATAACAACCAATTAATTACAGACGCTTTAGCAGGTTCAGCACCCAGAGGTAAAAACTCCACTCAAGACATCAAATTAGCCAAGAATTTATTATGCAGTGAAAAAGATTTACGAGAACATCAATTTGTCATAGATTTTATTATTAAACATCTCCAAGATTTAGGATTAAATCCTCATTACCCATCTCAACCTCATTTATTACAATTGTCAAATATTCAGCATTTATGGACACCAATTACAGCAGAAATTTCCCAAAATATTCATCTATTAGAAATCCTAGCAGAACTACATCCCACCCCAGCAGTAGCAGGAGTTCCTAGAGATATTGCTCAACAACAAATACATAATTTTGAAACTTTCGAGCGATCGCTTTATGCAGCACCTATAGGTTGGATAGACTATCAAGGAAATGGGGAATTTGTGGTGGGTATTAGGTCAGCATTAATAGACGGAGACCGCACCAGACTTTTTGCAGGTGCAGGCATAGTTGTTGGTTCAAAACCAGAGAAAGAATTAGCAGAAGTTCAACTAAAACTTCAGACTTTATTAAAAGCTTTAGTTTAAGTAAAGTAGGGAACAGTGTTCAACAATTAATAATGAATAATGAATAATTACTTTTCCTTGAAAATAAGAGGATTGACTAAAAGGAAATTTTTTTCTTTTTCTCCTTTAAAGGAGAGACTTTAAACCTTAATTTTTAGGTAAAAGCTTTTCTCTGTCTCAGGTTCATTATCAATCTCTGTCTTAACCAACTCTTTCTTTGCTATAAATATAACTATTCTATTTATTTAGTAAGTCATACTATGAACAATTTATTTGATAATTTGGCAAATCAAGATAGCGGTATTAGTGACAATTCTGGTTTACTTAACAATGATGATTTTTCCTCTATTCCGGATGAGATAAATCAAGACTTAAACCAGAATTTGACCGATAATTTCCATCAGCAACAACAGTTCGACTATCAAAATTTCAATATGGGTTTAGGGGAAAATCCAGACTTTGCTCAAAATGATTTTTCATTGGAGAATTTGGCAAATCAAGATAGCAGTATTAATGATAATTATGCTTTACTTAACAATGAAGATTTTTCCTCAACTCTGGATGACATAAATCAAGACTTAAACCAGAATTTGACTGATAGTTTCCATCAGCAACAACAGTTCGACTATCAAAATTTCAATATGGGTTTAGGGGAAAATCCAGACTTTGCTCAAAATGATTTTTCATTGGAGAATTTGGCAAATCAAGATAGCAGTATTAATGATAATTATGCTTTACTTAACAATGAAGATTTTTCCTCAACTCTGGATGACATAAATCAAGACTTAAACCAGAATTTGACTGATAGTTTCCATCAGCAACAACAGTTCGACTATCAAAATTTCAATATGGGTTTAGGGGAAAATCCAGACTTTGCTCAAAATGATTTTTCATCCAATAATTTGGCAAATCAAGATAGTGGTATTAGTTACAACTCTGGTTTACTTAATAACGATGACTTATCCTCAAGTTCGGATGACATAAATCAAGATTTAAACCAGAATGTGACCGATGGTTTCCATCAGCAACAGCAGTTCGACTATCAACATTCAAGTATGGGTTTGCAGGAAAATTTAGACTTTTCTCAAAATCACTTTTTATCCGATAATTTCCATCAACAGCAGCAATTTGAACATCAAGATTTTGATACAGATTTTTCTGGAGTAAATTCTTAATCTCCATTGCCAGAAATTTCTAACTTTCAGCATGAGCAACATAATTTAAGTTTAAGTTCTCATACTTTTGACAGTCAAAATATTGGTTTATCTAGTCATCGTTTAGAATTTCATTCATCCACCACTGCTGCATATAATTATTCTGACGATAAATATCCTTATACAACTATAGATAATTCAGGTCATATTGACCTACATACAAGTAGCGATCGCTATGGTCATTATGTAGGCTATTTAAAAGGTCTTCAATAATTGATAATTGATAATGGATAATTGATAATTACCTCTCCCTAAAAGGAAGAGGATTGAATAAAAGGAAAAAATTTATTTTTTTCCCCTTGAAAGGGGAGGCTTTAAACCTGAATTATTGAATTATTGAATTATTGAATTATTAATTCTTCGGTAAAGTTTATAATTCTAGTCATTATCATCTAGGACATGCAGGTACAGATGGTAAAGTTTATGATAATCATAATCATGCAGTTGGTTGGGTAGATAATAATGGCAATATCTATAATGAAGGAGGCATTCAAGTTTCCCATACTAATAAAGGAGTAGTTGGTGCTGCTGCTTATTTATTATGTTCCTATTATGGTGGAGCAAATTAATTTTTGGGAAGGAAGAAGGAAGAAGGAAGAAGGAGGAAGGAAGAAGGAAAAAAATAACTTTATTAAACCTCAAATATTTATGGAGTTTGGAGGTTTTGGAGTCTGGTTAGGAGAGGGTTTGGAGACCAAACCCCTACGTTTTCAATTTAACTTTCTTGATGACTGACAAATGATTGAAACTAAACCCAACATTTACACCTTTGCTGAATATTCGCAATATCAAGATAGTACAGATAATAAATATGAATTAGTGAATGGAGAACTTATATCTTTGACACCTCCTAGTGGAATTCATGCTTTAATTTTGACTTTTTTATTTCAGGAATTTTATCGAGAAGTTATCAGAATAAATGCTCCTTGGCAGGTCATTTCAGTTATCAGTTATCAGTTATCAGTTATCAGCCTTTTACAGTGAACAGTTATCAGATTTTATTTTTTAGCTTTTTCAGGAGTTTATGGATATAAATAAGAGTATTATCTATGCTTATAAATACTTAACAGAGGAAAAAAAAAGAATATCTATTATCTAAACAACTTCTCAGAAGTGGAGCATAACGCACCATTTTTGATGTGGCTTAAAAGGCAAAGTTTTAGACCCAATTATTTTGATGAACCCAATATTAGAAAAGTAATTTCTCAGAGACTGAGAAAGCTTCGAGGGTACTTTCAACAAGAATCAGAAATAATAGTGAAATATTCCCCTCCCCATGACAGATAATGTAGGTTGGGTTGAGTCCGCGTTAGCGAAGCTTATCCGGAGGATAAACCCAACATTTATCAAACTTTTTGAACCTACTGAAAATTTTAAATTAAAGGAGAAAAAAATTATGGCTTTACATTGACTTCCCGCAGTCGAGTAGGGAGCGTAACGCACCATTTTTAATGTTACTGTCATGGCAACGAAACCCAACATTTAGATAAGATTTACATCTAATTTGGAGAAATTTTATATTACTCAGATTGCTAAATTAATAATGAGAGGAGAAAAAATATAGAGAAATTTTTACCTAGATAATCTCGGTTAGGTTGAGGAATTTTGAGTGGAGGCGATCGCCTAGATAAACCTAGCATTAGATCAGTAATCTCTCAGAAATTAAAATTGCTTCGAGGGTACTTTCAATAATAATCAGAAATAATAGTGAAATATTCTCCTCCCCATGACAGATAATGTAGGTTGGGTTGACTCAGGAAACCCAACATTTATCAAACTTTTTGAACCTACTAAAAATTTCAAATTAAAGGAGAAACTAAGATTGCTTAGGAAGTACTTTAAATAATAATCAGAAATTATCCGGAAATATTCCCCTCCCAATGTGTAGGTTGGGTTGACTCAGGAAACCCAACATTTATTAAACTTTTTAAATCTAGGAAAAATTGATAATTATCAGAAGAAAAAAATTATGCCTATACCTTTACTTCCATTTGCTATTCCTGCTACAGCTTCTGTGTGGAGTAGCTGCGTTAATGCTTTTAATGCTGCCTCTACTAGAACAATGCAGCAAAATTTAGAAAGGCAACGACTAGCTCATCAAAAAGAATTACAAGAAAAACAAAGAGTCGCTCAACTTGAGATTGAATATATGCGTACTATGTCTCAGATTAAGTTGCAGCAAAATAATCAAGCATTTCAACGAGACTTACAACAAAATAATCAAGCATTTCAGGCAGAAATAGAGTATCAACGTCTTGCTGCTCAAGCAAAGTTACAGCAAAATAATCAAGCATTTCAAAGAGACTTGGAAAGTCAACGCTTTGCTCATCAACAAGAATTACAAGAAAAACAAATCTCTGCACAATTTGACCTGGAAACTTATCGTCAAGAATTTCAGGCAAAAATAGTTGAATACCAATGCCAAGAAAATCGGAAACTCCAAGAATTTATCAAAGCAGTAGATATGCAAATAGCTAAAAGCAACCAAGAATTTCAAGCATGGCTATTTCAACAACAAAAACAACTACAAATCGAACTAGCTCAATATAACCGAGAAACTCAGTTTTTTATCGCAGTATATCAACGAGAAGTTAGTCTAGAAATTAAAGAATTAGATAACTGGCCACTCAAAATTTATCCCTGGCAAATTCTCGAATATCATCAAGGCAGAAATCCTATTCCTATACAAATAATACTCGCACCTCCAGAAATAGACTATGACCGTTTTGAACACTTAAATAAAACTTCTACTTCTGGATTTCCTAAAGTAGAAAAACGTCTTTCTCAACACTTACGAAATTTCCTGGAAAAATACTATCCTCTGGAAAATGAACAACGACCAGCAGAATTAATAGACCGCGCTTGGGATAGTAACCGTTTTGCCGGAGGTAGCGCAGTTAAAGCCATATTTAGTCGCTTAAAATCTGAACCCATACTATTAATAGAATCAGAAGTAGATGGAGACTTTATTAATATTCAAGTTGCCTATTGGAGTGGCGGACAAGAAATATCTCCTTTCTACAGAACTATGATTCGCCATCTACATTATCCGAAAGTTCTCTACGAATTTGCCATTCAACGTGCCTTACATTGGGAAACGAATGTTAAACAGAAACTTTTGGCAAAAGGCAAAACAGAACAAGAGATAAATCAAAAGTTTGGTGGAGATAATGCTTTAAATTTGAGTATTTATAGAGAAAATGAAGAACTACAGGCAGTCGGAATAGAAATTGATAGAGGTTACAAAACCAATAGCGAAGATTTTGGCAAATTATCAGCTTTGTTAGGAGCATATCATAATATTATTGTTGCCCTATTTACTGACATTCATTATTTAATTACTACTAACTTATCGCCGAAGTTGCCAGAATTATTGCCAGAGTTAGAAACGGAATTTTCTATAGATCGACGTTTGGCAGATGACCTGTTTCAAATGGTAGTTGAAAGTTATATTGGCAGTCTCAGAGCTATGGAAAAAGACCGCTCGGAATTAGTACCAGAATTTGCTGCGGATATTGCCCTTGGTTTGACTGGTTTATCTCATCCTACTTTTGCAGAACAAATGTTAGATTTTTCCCTGGAGTCTTGGCTAAATTCTCGTTATCTTTCTGTGGAGAATGGCAGAGAAAAATTTGACATAGTGGCTGAAAATTTACTGCCTCTGGATGAGGAATTTATTACTAAAGTTAATCGCTGCTTGGTTGGTTTGGGTAAGGAGAAAAATTTGAGTGTAATCAATTCTTGTTATCAGCGGGGAATTGAGAAATTTAATCAGGAAAAATATCAGGAGGCAATTATTGATTTTGGCTACGTTATAGATTTGAATCCTGAATTTGCCGATGGTTATTATCGGCGAGGTTTGACTTATATTCAGTTGGCAAATTATCGAGAGGCGGTTGATGATTTGACTCAAGTTATAGGGTTGGATGCTAGTCATGCTCCGGCATATAATTTTCGGGGTTATGCCTACTTTAAATTAGGAGAATATCGGCAGGCGGTTGATGACTATAACCGGGCGATAAATTTGGGTTTAAATGAGGCGGTGAAAAATCGAGATATTGTTCTGGGTGTTTGGCAGGAAATTAAACGTCAGGCGGAGGAAAAAATTAGGCGGGAAGAAAGGGAAAGACAAGAAAGAGAAGCTGAGGAAAAAAGGCGACGGGAGTCGAAAGGGGAAGTCTTTACTTTTGAGGTAGTTACTGTCAACAACTCTGGGAAAGTTATTAATCGTACCCAGGGAAGTGCCAGGCAAAAAATGGAAGACTTGGGTAATGGGATTAAATTAGAAATGGTTTATATTCCTGGGGGAAGTTTTCTCATGGGTTCGCCAGAAAATGAGGCGGAAAGAGACTCTAATGAAAGTCCTCAACATCAAGTAAGTCTCCAACCTTTTTATATGAGTAAATATCCTATTACTCAAAAGCAGTACGAAGCTATTATGGGAAATAATCCTTCCAACTTTAAAGGAGAAAACCGCCCAGTAGAAAATGTGAACTGGCATAACGCCATAGAGTTTTGTCAAAAGCTATCTGAGAAAACTGGGAAAATTTACACTCTGCCTAGTGAGAGTCAGTGGGAATATGCCTGTCGTGCCGGGACAACTACTCCTTTCTATTTTGGAGAAACTATAACGTCTGAGTTAGTTAACTATGATGGTAATCATCCTTATGGCAATGCTCCTAAAGGAAAATATCGACAAGAAACAATAGATGTGGGAAGTTTTCCTCCCAATGCTTTTGGTCTATACGATATGCACGGGAATGTCTGGGAATGGTGTCTGGATGTTTGGCACGGTAATTATAATGGAGCGCCTACCGATGGAAGTGCTTGGGAAAGTGGGGGAAATAATAGTCAACGACTGCTCCGTGGCGGTTGCTGGTACGGTGATTCTTGGTATTGCCGTTGCGCCTGGCGTGACTACTCTTGTGCCGACTTCTTCTACAGCGATAGGGGTTTTCGGATTGTCTCGTCCGTGTCGGTCGTTTCTGTCTCTCGTTCCTAGGATTCTTCCCCTTTATTCTTTTCCTCTTTTCCCCTTTATTCTTTATTCTTTTTTCTTTTTCCAGTTCCGCTAAAGCGGATCGAAATTTTTTTACACAGAATGCTCAAATCAATCAAGCCTATGGGAAGATAATTATGGGACTGACCAAACAAAGCTCCGTGGCGGTAGCTATTCAGTTATCAGTTATCAGTTATCAGTTATCAGCCTTTTTTCAGTGAACAGTTATTAGCCTTTTCAGTTATCAGCTTTTTCAGGAGTTTATGGACATAAACAAGAGTATTGTCTATCAAAAAGCTTATCAATTTGCTATTAGAGTAGTCAAAGCTTATAAATATTTGACAGAGGAAAAAAAGAATATGTATTATCTAAACAAATGCTCAGAAGTGGCACTTCTATAGGAGCCAACATAGCAGAAGCAAATGGAGGCATATCTCAGGCTGACTTTAGGGCCAAAATTTCCATAGCTTACAAAGAAGCCTTAGAAACAAAGTATTGGTTATCTCTCCTCAAAGATACCGATTATATTGAAGAAAAAGCCTTTGACAGTATCCATCAAGATGCAGATGAGATTGCTAAAATCTTATTTTCTATCATCAAGAAAACTGAAAAAGCTGATAACTGATAACTGATAACTGATAATTGAAAAGTCTGGTAGGTTGGGTTGACGTAGGAAACCCAAGATTATCTACCTAATATATATAGATATAAACTTTTTACTGCCACTTACCACAAAACAGTCAATCTATCAAACTGCCAAAATACTAAGGGAGAAAAATTAGTCATTCATCCTGAAAAAAATTTAAGCGATCGCCCCCAAACAACCGTCAAAATCAAACATTCTCTGAAGCCCTCACAAAAAACGGTGCATTGAAAAAAGCGATCGCTTGACAATCCAAAAAATTGCTAAAATTGCTAATAACCCCTGATTCAAAACTGGCAATAATAAATTTCTCTAGAGGTTACAATTAATTGTCTAAAAGAAAGTTTCGTAAATCTGTCGAAAGTATTCGGCAACAGATTAACAAACACCATCAAAAAATAGCAGATGAACAAGAGAAAGCTATTCCGGATGAAGGCTTAATTTCATATTGGCAAAAAGAAATTTCCGGATTAGAAAAAAGTTTAGCCAGAGCAGAAAAAAGATTGAGGCGCGGTAAATGATTTATAAACTCGAAAAGCCATTAAATGTTAACTCAACCCTATCAGTATTATTGGCTGAATTAGGAGAAGAATGTGAGACAGTTCTATTTTTACTAAATCAATTACAACTATCAAATCTAACAGATGAACAAAAAGGTGATATTTTAGCAGAGCTAACTGGTTCAGTTTGCCATTTGAATGTTCATACAGAAAATTTACCAGATTTAATTCAAGACGAAATAGAACAATTACCAGATTAATCAAAATTAGTTAGCAAGATTTGAGGCTGACAGGGTTGACGAAATCCGCCGACTAAAAGTTGATAATGAACGAACTATCAATTATTCAAAAAACCCACGATAGTTATTATGACTCTCTCTATCTCCCTACTTATGAAATTGTATTTCAAAATTTAAAATTAATTTATTCAATCAAAAATCACACGCTCACATTTCAAAACTAAGACGTTATAGTTATGAGTATCTCAACAACCACCACAACACAAGCAGCTTTTCTACTCAATATCTCAACAGGTAGATTGCGGACTCTGCTTAATCAAGGCCGGGTCCAAGGTGCTTATAAAGTCAAAAGACTTTGGATGATTCCCCTTAACCATCGGGGAATGCCAGAGATTAAACCAGGTAGTCGTGGTCCACAACCTACTTGGAATAAACTTCAACGCAAAGCCAAGACTATTGTTCATGTTTTGCGAAAGAATATTGATTACAACAGGGATAATGGAACTTCTCATCCAGCGATTGCGGTGAAAGTGGGAGATAAAAAAAAATATTGCCACGCCCTGAAAATTAACGGACCTTGCCAAATTGTTTATCAACCCCACCAACCTAATAAAAGTCAAGCCGGGGGTGCCCGTTTGTGGATTGAAGTGGAACCACAATATATAGTGGAGCGAAAATACTTTCCAGATGGAGATTATGGTCCACCTCCAGAAGTGAATCAAAAAAAGTCTAAAGCTAAAAAGAAAAAGTCGGAAACTAAAGTAAATAAAAGAAGTAGTTAGATACAGAAAGAGGTAAAGGTTTAGTTAATTGATATTCTATTGTTTCAGGTACTTTTATCACCCTGATACTAATTTTATGTGAGGCTGCAAGAATTAGGTGGTAGGTAGTAGGTGTTATACCAATTTTATGTGAGGTGGCACAGAATTATGAAATTTATTAACTTGTCTATCTCGATCTACAGTCAACCCCGATTAAAATATTTTTCTATGCAACTTCTTATCAATTTGGTATTAGTTTTTGTGATGAGTACCCTATTACTATTCAAAACTCAGAAATGCCAATTGATTTTAGAAATATAAATACAGTCTGGGCATCAATTTTAGTAGAAACATTACAATATCTAGGATTAACTACAGCAATTATTAGCCCTGGTTCCCGTTCCACACCTCTAACATTTGCCTTTGCTAGTCACCCAAAAATCGAAACTATTCCAATTCTTGATGAACGTTCCGCATCATTTTTTGCTTTAGGAATAGCAAAGAAAAATTATCAACCTGTGGTAATAGTCTGTACATCTGGTACTGCTGCTGCCAATTTTTATCCTGCCATAATAGAGGCAAAAGAAAGTCGTATTCCACTATTAGTTTTAACGGCAGATAGACCTCCAGAATTACGAAATTGTCATGCAGGTCAAACAATAGATCAGGTTAAATTGTATGGCAGTTATCCCAACTGGCAAGTTGAATTAAGTTTGCCTTCTATAGAAGTAAAAATACTTGAATATTTAAGACAAACAATTATTCATGGTTGGAGAAAAACAATTTTAGCAACACCTGGACCTGTGCATTTTAATATTCCTTTTCGAGACCCTTTACCTCCTATACCCCAACCAGAAGTTATTTCCTTAGAAGCACAATTTCCCCAAAACTTTTTTGCTACAGTACAACCAATTTTTACAACAGAATTTTTGCCGAATTTTGACTTAACATTAGATTTAAAAAATAAACTTCAATCTGGCAAAGGCATAATTATTGCAGGTTTAGCACAACCCAAAAATCCTCAAAAATATTGTCAAGCGATCGCTCAAATTTCTCAAGTTCTCAAGTTCCCAGTTTTAGCTGAAGGTTTATCTCCTCTGAGAAACTATTCTCGGTTAAATCCCTATTTGATTAGTACTTATGATTTAATTTTAAGAAATCAGGAAATAGCAGAAAAACTTATTCCTAAAATAGTTTTACAAATCGGCGAATTACCAACAAGTAAACAACTAAGAACTTGGCTAGAAACAACTAACCCTCACAGATTAATCATCGATCAAAGCGAGGATAATTTTGACCCGCTCCATGGGAAGACAAATCATTTACAACTTTCAGTAGAACAACTAGCTAAAATTTTTACTCCTAAATTTTTTCATAGTAACTCCGATAGCAATTACTTAAATTTGTGGTGCAATGCTGAGGTAAAAGTTAGAGAGGGAATTGACAAAAAGATGGCAGCAATCAATCAAATATTTGAACCTAAAATACCTTGGTTAATTTCTCAAACATTACCCCAAGATACACCAATATTTATTGCTAATAGTATGCCAGTCAGAGATGTAGAATTTTTCTGGATTCCTAATAATTCCCAAATCAAGCCATTTTTCAATCGAGGCGCAAATGGAATAGACGGTACTTTATCAACTGCTTTAGGTATTGCTCATCGTCAACAAAGCAGTATTTTGTTAACAGGAGATTTAGCACTTTTGCATGATACTAATGGTTTTTTACTGAGAAATAAATTAGTCGGTCATTTAACTATTATTTTGATTAATAATCAGGGAGGTGGAATCTTTGAAATGTTACCAATAGCTAAATTTGAACCACCTTTTACAGAATTTTTTGCTACTCCCCAAGATATTAATTTTGCTGCTCTGTGTAATACTTATGATGTAGAACATCAGAATATATATTCTTGGCAGCAATTACGACAACTTTTAAATACTCTACCTAGTAGTGGAATAAGAGTTTTAGAATTACAAACAAACCGCCAACTAGATGCTAGATGGCGGTTAGATAATTTAGATAAATTTGCAGCAAATTTATTGCTATAGCAGAAGGAAGAAGGAAGAAGGAAGAAGGAAGAAGGAAAAATATTATGTTGTCTGAGTTTTAAGCTATAGTCATTCCAGTTAAGATTGAGACAAGGGTTTCTTGCCTTGAAAGAGTTTTAGCTGAAAAAGTGTTTCAGTCTTATTCAGAATGACTATAGAGGAAGTAGTCAGATATTTTATCCCTTAATTTTTCTGCAATTATTATGCCCAAAATCCTAACTTTTTGGTCGCTAAAATTTAAAAATTTGCACTTTTTTACAACGAAAAAAAGCTAAAACTTTTACCTGTCAATGCCTTTATATTTAATCAGTCAACCTTAATTATTAATGATTAATGATTAATTATTAATTAGGGTTTATGCTCAAAAGTCTTTTTGTGGAGGTAGGGAGTAGTTAGGAGTTAAGAGAGATAGGAGTGAAATAGGAATTGGCAGGAAAAAGAGTAAGAGTGATTCTTCTATCATCATAGAGCCAAAAATGCTCAATTTTTGAACCTCAGTAGCCTAAAACTTCGCACTTTTTGATACCTAAAAACCTTAAAACCAATATCATTCAATGCTTCTATATTTAATCAGCCACGCCCTAATTATTAATTGTTGAAAGTTCCCTATTCCCTGGCACATAGCCCTATAAGAATTTAATTTTTTCTTACTCTCAAATAATCCAAAATTTACACAGCAGTAGGCTTACTCAATAAAGGATCTAACTCACCCTTTCCATCTAGAGTATAAATCTCATCACAGCCACCAATATGTTGGTCATTGATAAAAATCTGTGGCACAGTACGATATCCATTCGCACGTTCAGCCATAGTATTCCTGGCAGCTGCATTGCCATCTATTTTGTATTCTGTATAGTTGACACCTTTCCACCACAACAAAAGTTTTGCCCTGATACAATAGGGACAAGTTTGCCAAGTATAAATTTCAACATTAGCCTTGATTTGTTCTGGATGACGACCAAGAATAGGATTAATAAAGTCAAACATTTTTAGTAATTAGCCCTAGTAATAAATTAGCAAGTGTAGATATTTTGTAACCTATTTTTCTATAAAATTGCAACAACTTAACCTAACCTTCTGTCTTATTTAACAATTTTATGACTTGATAAAAAGTGTCTTTTTTTATAAATATATATATAAATATTTTGCCCAAGATTGTTGTATTATACCAATTTGATAAATGTTTGTTACAAATGGTAGGGACGTTGCATGCAACGTCCGTACGAAAGAAGGAAGAAAGGATAAATATTTTAAAAAAGGGGAAAACAATATAAATAACTATCTAAAATGAACTGAAATTGCTATTTTTAAGCATATTCGAACAATGTCTACCTTTTTGTAGCATTATTTTTTAAAATTGGTATTATACCATTTTGAAAAAAGAATGTTACGAATAATAAGCACCATAAAAAGACTTTCAGATAAAGTCTGTTTCACGAAAAAGGTAATTTGCAACATCAAAAATGGTATTAAATCTATCCATTCTGCATTCTAAATTATAAATTATAAATTAAAATAAATACCCTAACTATTTGTAGCAAACATTTATCAATTTGGTATTAGATCATATCTGGTTGAATACTGATAAATAAGAATAAGGGAGTAGGGAGTGGGGAGCAGGAAGAATTAGGAAGATTTGTTGTTGAAGCGAGAATATAGTTTTTTTTATCACTAATTAAACAGACATAATACTATACTAATTTAGTAAATATTTACTATAAATACTCTGTTATATATTCCCGACAACTATATTTAAAGTAGAGTAATCATTGAATCAAAATCTAATATCGATACCTTGTAGGTTTAGCCCTCATCTTCATTTGTGTTTGCATTTTATCTCTAATGTATAGTTCTCGGGAAATTTGAGAAAAATAATGAGCTGTAAATACTAAATTAAGCATCAAAAAAACTAAGACCAAAATCAGTACCAAAACATTTAAAATATTTAATTCGTTGAAGACTGTAAAGATGGCGAATAAAACTGAACAAAGACCAAATCCAGAAGCAGAAGAACTGAGAATTAGCCAGCGTAATTTAGACATAATTAAGTTAATAAATATTTAATAAAAGCAGAAGGCATAAATTTTACTTATTATTGAATCATACATAAATGAGCTTAAATTTAATAGTCCTATAATCACTTTTAGCTGATTTATTGAGGAGAGGCAAATCTAAGTTATTTATACCAGGGAACAGAAAACAGCAGGAAAAATATTTCCCTGTCTAAAGATTATTATTACTCTATGTCTTAACCGATCTGTCTATTGCTATATATAGCAGTCCCCATTGCGGTTAGGACTTATGGAATAATTGAAAATAACGGAATATCAACCTTTCTTCTTCCTCCTTCCTCCTTCCTCCTTCTTCCTTCTGCTATAGTACATAGCCCAATTGGATAACTATGCCAATACTGCAATCTCAGTATTTTTGAACAAAATTGTGTAATTTAACAGAAAAATGCCTTGACAGATTATACTTACAACACTTTTCATTTAAGTAGACTACAAAATTCTCTTGGATTAGGGAGTATCCATTAGGAGGCCACTGTAGTCTATATATTTGAAAATCGCTATAATATCCATCAAGGCTCAAAGTATTGCCGAAATATCAGCACATTGAGGAAATAAACAAAACTTACATTTTGTCAAGTTGTTTACGCAAATCTTCCAGTTCAGCATCAACTTCTGATTTTTCTGCTGAACCCTGATTTGACGCAGGTAGTTGATTCTGACTTACAGAACCTCCAGACATTTGTGCCTTCATCGCCGCTAACTCATCATCAACATCACTACTAGCTTCCAATTTTCGGAAATCCTCTTCCAAACCACTGCCACCAGCTAACTCTGCTGTAGCTTGGGAACGGGCCTCCATTTGTAAAACCTTTTCTTCCATCCTGTCAAAAGCTGCCATTGCCCCGCTAGTATTCAGAGAACCCATTGTATTATTGAGTTGCTCCTGAGTTTTAGCAGCAGTCATTCGTGCTTTCAACATATCCTTCTTCGCCTTAGCTTCAGAAATCTTACCTTCCAAAGCTGTTAAATTCCGCTTTAAAACTTCTACCTGACTTGTTTGACTGTCCAAAGATACTTTTACAGTGTCTGCTGTCTCAGAATAAGTCTTCTTACGCTGTAGAGCTTCCTTGGCCAAATTTTCATCTCCCTTTTGTAGAGCTAACTGTGCCCGGGAGTACCATTGATTAGCCTGAGACTGAGCTTGATTATATTGTTGTTGGCTACGTTTCTGAGTAGCAATAGCACTAGCAACAGCCTGACGCAACTGCACCAAATCCTCTTGCATATCAATAATAGACTGCTCTAGAACCTTCTCAGGGTCTTCAGCTTTACTTACCATGTCATTAACATTAGCTCTGACAAGACGACCAATTCTATCAAATAATCCCATAATTTTATTTTTCCTTTGATGTTTAATTTAGCTTCTAGCTCTTACTGGCCAATACTAATATAGGCCAAATTTTTCATTACTAACATAGATAAGGATACTTTCCCTATAGCTATATATTCATTTTAAGTCTTTCTTTCTCCGCGAACTACCGCTCAACTAAACTTACTCAAACTTACTCAAAAGCCTGAAAGCTTAGTTGAACGCAAGTGGATCAACTACCACAGGGTTAAACGGCAAACCCTTTATTCCTTGGTCCAAGACATCAGGAGTTACTTTTTTAATTATATTAATGGAGATAATTTTCTACTCGACTATTTCGTTTGTGAGTTAATTTTTTTTAACCGATGAGAATGACATTTATTATAGTTAGTTTTTAATTGAGATTGTTTTGATAGAAAAGTGACCCAAGCTACATCATAAATTGATTTTGATAGTTTAGTATTTTTTGCTAAACCTCTAATATTTAAGTTTTCCACTGCAATCATGTCATATTCTTTAACTAATTTATGAGCAGTTTTATAGTGAAAATATTCTCTTTGCCTGGCAATATGTATTCAATGAATAATTAATAATGAATAATTAATAATGAAAGAAGGAAACTAATTATTCACTATTAATTGTTAATTATTAGACATTGATTTAGTTGAATTAAATTATGATATAGCGCTGTGCGCAGGCAACAGCTCCAGAAGGCAACAGCTCATCTGGGGGAATGAATTGCTGATAATATAAGACTTTTAGCTATTTGGCCCCTCCTG
>NZ_JAAHHG010000154.1 GCF_010692555.1 Okeania sp. SIO3B5
TGGAAGGGATTTTGCCAGTAACTTTTATTGTTTCTCAATTTTAAAGGTTGCTTTTATCTTCCTTAAAATTAATAGCTGATAACGCAGTTCCGACCATAGGAGGCTAGCTAATAGCTGACGGCTAAATGCTTACGACAGAAGAATAATTTTTAATATATTTCAGATGATTTGGAGTCAGAAAAAAACCATCCCTAAAATCAATTTAACCTTTAAAGATATAGAGTAGTAAATCAAAAAAAGTTAAATAAAGAAGGCACAAATTTTTTTTTCAACAGGGATATATTGATAATTCAGATTTAGAAAAACTTGAAAGATTAAAAATATAGAGTTTCTCTAGAAGCATGATTTAAACTTGTATTTTTTCCCTGTTACCTTTTCCTAGATTAGCTATTCCCTAAAACCTATGATTTTTTTTGTCCCTTACTTTTAATAACAATTGGTATATAAACCATTTTTCAAGTTACTTAAGTACTGTTTTGTTAGTTTATTTTCTATTCCCTGGAACTAGATTTACTACTCCTTACTCCCTCAAACAAAGAAATTTTGTACCTCACTCAGAGATGAGATGGGAATTGGTATATAAATTTATATTCTAGGATTTATTCAAGATATTTTTGAGTTAGTATCCTTGTTATACCAATTTGAAAAAAGAATGTTACGAATAATCAGTGCAATAAAAAGACTTTGTAGGAAATATCCCTTTGACAAAAAAGAGAATTTACGACCTAAAAACTGGTATTAAATCTATTCCCATACGACTCCTGTTTGCGGAGCATTCCGTAGGAAATTCAGAATTCTGTTTGCTTCGCGGTGACAAACGGAAATTCTAAGAAATACCCTAGCTATTTGTAGCAAACATTTATCAAATTGGTATTATATTCAAAATTATTTCCTAATTTTGTCACTTCTTCAAATCAAATAATTTTAAGCATTTTTGATCGTTAAAAAAAATTTCTAGGTAAAAATATGACCGCCGAACAAAAAGATTTTTGTTTTTGTACACTGGCACTAGGGCAAAGATATCGCGATATAGCCAAGGAGTTAGCTAAAGATTTGGAAACTAATGCTCCAGGAATTTCACTGGTAATTTATACAGAGAAACCTGATGATTTTAGTAGCTATAAAAATGTAATGGCTTTTAAACATTATCAGCAAGGCATTCTACATTGTTATAACGATAAAAGATTTCTCTGCCAGAAGGCAATATCATTATTTCCAGTAGCTATATATATAGATGCCGATACTAGAATTTTAGAATCATTACCAGAAGATATTAAATGGAAACCAGGAATAACTGGACGCCATAAAAAATTAGTAGAACACGTTTCAAAATATCGTGCTTCTAGTTTACCAATATTAAAAAAGTTGGCAGATAAGCTAAATATTTCTGATGACTCATTTAATAATTCTAGTTGGATAGGAGAATCTTTATTTATTATTGTTAGAGATAATGGCAAGGAAATAGAATTTTTGGAAATTTGGGGGAAAGTTTCTCGGTATGCAGAATTGAAAGGAATGCACGCTGGAGAAGGTAGTTTAATGGGGTTAGCTGCTGCAAAAGTAGGATGGGTTATTAATAGTGAAGCGTGGGAAAAAATTAGTGGAGTGACTCAGCACTGGGATGCTTCTCGTAGTAAACCAAAAGCAACTTCTTGGGATAATTTACAAAAGAGGATGGGTTATCATTATCGTTTAAATAAAACTAGAATAATGGCTTTAAGAGATTTTAAATTTTATTATCGGTGAGGATTAGTAAGACTTAGGTGGTGTAGCATAAGTTCATCAAATTAGTATACACAGGAAAATATCATGAGTCGTGGTATATATATCACTGCAAATGACAAAGTGATAGAATAAGGTATTGCCCTATTAAAAAGTATCCGTAAGTATGATAGTGAAACACCAATTATTTTGATTCCCTATGATGATAATTATCAAACAGTCGCAGAACGTTTTTCGAGAGATTACGGGGTCAAAATTTATCAAGATTTAGAATTTATTAAAAGATTATCAAACAAACTACAACAAATTTTTGGTAATAATTTTTTTGCCAGACAAAATCAGTTTCATAAGCAAGCTTGTTGGTTTGGAGAATTTGATAAATTTTTATACATAGATACAGATATTGTTGTTTTTGATCGAATTATTGATAATCTAAACTATCTAAATGAATATGATTTCTTGTGTTTTGATTATCAGCATTTAGGCGGAATTAAAAATATATTCACCCCAGAAATTTATCAAGTTTTTAGTCAAGATGAACTGAAGGATATTTTTAATGGAGGATGGTGGGCATCTAAAAAAGGTCTAATTTCAGAACAGGATTTGTATGATGTATTTACTGAATGTGCAGCTCACCTAGAATACTTTGATTTCTCTCAGAAAACTTCCGATCAACCAATCATTAATTATATGATGTTGAAGAAAATTAAAAAGCGTTTCAATATTGTTCACAGATTAGGAAAAGCACCAGGAAGTTGGGCAGGTACATCACATTTTCATCGAGAAGGTGATAAGCTGATAGACTCAAATGTGAATCAACCTTTAGAGTATCTACATTGGGCTGGAATTCGGATTCAACCAGGGTGTCCTTATTGGGATATTTGGGAACATTATCGATATCTTGGGGAATCTAAACCAACCCACTATCCTCAAAAAACAGAGAGGAAAAAAAGTCTAGGGCGAAAATTTATTGATAAAGTCAAAAAGATAGCCGGGCAAATAAAAAAAATTCAGAGTAAGTAACATGACAAGGATTTTGAATGGTGGTTTTATAGAACCCATTTGAGATATCCTTGCCTAATCATCAGCCTTACAGTTTCTTCGTTTAATTAGGGCTTGCTGATTAAATCTAAAAGCATTGAGATATAAAGACTTTAGCTTGTTTGGGGTCAAAAAAAGTGCGCTTGTTTTAGTCTAAAACGCTCAAAAAGGAGCGTATTTTAGGCGCATAGTTGGGCAGAGCAATCTTGGGACAATTCTTACTCATACCCCCTCGCTCCCAAGCCATTTCTCCTGTCTTCCCCTCCCCTCCTGGGAGGGGCTAGGGGTGGGTTGGAAGGGAGAGGGGCGAGGGGTGGGTTGTCTCCTACCAATACCAAAAAACTTATGAGCGCAAACCCTAATTATTATTGGCATAAATAGCTCGTACTTGGCCATTACCTAGCCAGAAATTCCTCAATATACCAACTACTTCAGAAGCTAATTTAGCTTTAAAAATATACCAAATGGGTTCTATAAAAAATTTATAGCTTTTAGAGAAATTTTTAGGATGGTGGAGTACAGTTTAAGACTAATTTCTATTTGCTTTAGCTCAAGTATTCTAAGTGTGTACCTCATCAACTCCCAAACTACTGCAAACATCATCAATGAGCTATTATAATCTATAATAACGATTGACAATTTCTCTGTCATAAAGCTCGATCATTATTGTAGGTATCTACTATTTAAATTAACGTTAGTTTAATGAAACTCAAAGAGATTAGAAGAGTTTACCTATTATTTCACAAGACCATCATAATCTAGTATTAGATGAGCTATAAATTTATTCTTAGCAACTGTATTAGATAACTAATTGTCAATCCATGTATTCTATAAATTGACCATATGAATTTAAGTGACTTTCTCAATGCAAATCGGTTTATTGTTTTAGGAGGACATAAGTGTGGAACTTCCTCATTACACTCTTATCTAAAGCAACATCCAGAAATTATCATGCCTATAGATAAAGGACTTGACATATTAGGCAGTTCTAAATTAGATATTGAGGATTATAAAGCTTCATATGATACTCATCAAATTATCAATCAGAAAACTTTTGGTGAAGTTTCTAGTACTTATTGGAGGTCTGAAACAGCTTGCTTGTCAATAAAAAAATATTTTCCCAATGTTAAATTATTAGCTATTTTACGAAATCCCGTTGATAGAGCTTTCTCCCATTATCAAATGCTTTCTGACTAAGGAAAATGTCAAATTAAATGGGAAGATATTTGTCAAAATCCTCAAAATTTTAATACCAATAGAATATTAACAAACGGGCTGTATTATAATCGTTTGAAATTATATTTAGATGAGTTTAAAGACAAGGAAATATGTGTTTTACTTTTCGATAGTTTTGTTGGAGGTCAGAAAAAGTTTTTTTCCAAGTTATTTAAATTTGTTGGAGTCAATCAAAATTTTATTCCAGATACATCATATATCCTTCGTAAAGGAGGTCAAAAAAAAAGGTGGTAAACTCCAAAAAATATTTTTATCAAACAATTTTCTGAGAACCACTGCCAAGACAATAATAAGACCTTTCACTAACGAAAAACAGAGGTATATGTTGGGCAAGAAATTAAGCAATCTTTTTGTTGTCAAAATAAAATTACCTAATCAATTGAAGTCTAATTTAATAGACTATTATCGTGAAGATATTTTAAAAACACAAGATATTATTGATATTGACTTATCTCACTGGTTAAAAACTTAGGTACTCATTAACAATCTAATTATTGATAGATAGATCAACTTTAACTTTTTGATTGGTGTATCATTAAATAGTTATATTCCCAATTTGTGAGTCTGATCGCCAGGTCAAAAATAGGCATATCTAAACAGTAAATAATGTTTTAGATACCGTAGGTGCAGGCAATAATTGATTGAACATTAAAAAAAGGTAAAAGTAGTTTAGTAGGGTGACAAGGAAATTAATTTATTGGTTGCTCCTGGAAAGCATTGGTCATAGAAATTGCATATACAGTGCAGAAACTTAAATTATTCAAGTTATTTTTACACAATTACTAAGTCCTATAGAAGTAATACCTATTTGATAAATGTTTGTTACAAATGGTAGAAGTAATAAAGAAGGAATAGGGAATAAGGAAGAAGGGGTAAATATTGAAAAAAAGGAAAAAAGATAGAAATCACTATCTAAAATGAACTGGAGCAGCTATTTTTAAGCATATCCGATCGAGGTCTACCTTTTTGTAACATTCTTTTTTCAAAATGGTATAATAGGGTAGTTGGGAAACAAAAAGAAAAACTTTTCAAATGCTTTGCTTACCAGATAAATATTTAAGTTTTTGTGGTTCAAAAAACACGAAAACCTTTAACTGAATATAAGCTATAACAGTTATAGCTACTTTTTTTTGCCTTAATTCCCAAAAATTTTCATCATAGTAGTTTGTACATTTCTGTGAAACAAAATACCAAGTAAATGCCAAAAATCATTAATTTTTAGCACTAACAAAAAACAATCTTGTTTGCCAAACAAATCTAACTATAGAGAGACTGTACCCATTCCCATTCTCTTTGCAACCCCTCCTTCAAAGAAACTTGTGGTTTGTAACCCAAAATTTTCTGTGCCTTAGAAACATCAGCACTGGTATGACGAGCATCTCCCCTGGCTTTTTCCACAAAATTTTTCTTAATAGGACGCCCGACTATTTCCTCCATCATATTAATAACTTCTGCCAATACAACCCGACTACCCCCACCAATATTAAATACTTCACCCACTGCTTCCGGTACTGTACCTGCTAATAAGTTAGCTGCTACTGCATCACTAACAAAAGTAAAGTCCCTAGTTTGCTGGCCATCTCCATAAATAGAAATTGGTTCATCTTCCAAAATCCACTTAAAAAATTTATGAAAGGCCATATCAGGTCGTTGACGGGGACCATAAACTGTAAAGTAGCGTAAATATACACATGGGACACCAAAATTCTGATGATATAACTTACCTAATCGTTCTGCAGCTAACTTAGTAATTCCATAAGGAGATACTGGTTGAGGACAAATAGTCTCAGGAGTGGGAAAAGTTTCAGCATTACCATATACAGAAGAAGTAGAAGCATAAACCAATCTTTTCAAATTAGGAGCATCCTTAGCCGCTTCTAAAATTATTTGAGTAGCATTAATATTACGTTCTGTATAAGCACGAAAACCTTCACCCCAACTAGCACGAACACCTGCTTGGGCAGCTTGATGATAAACTATATCTATATCTTCTAATAACTCTGACCAATTTAAAGATTGAATATCATTTTCTATTAGTTGGAAAGCAGAATTATCTTTAAATTGAGAAATATTCTGACGTTTCAAAACAGGGTCATAGTAATCATTAAATTGATCGATACCTATTACTTTTTCTCCTTGATTTAAAAGAGTTTCTGCTAAATGAGACCCAATAAACCCACCTACTCCGGTTACGATAATATTACTCATTTTTTCCTATATTCAAGTGGCTATTTTTTACTGAAAGCGGGAGTCAATTTATCCTGATGTTGAAAAAAATCAACTCTCTTCTGTTATGCTCTGTTCCATCTTATCTAAAATTTTAGTAAGCTGAATCCAGACAACTACCCCAGTTGCTACAGTTAAAGGCAAACAAATAGAATAGGCAACTAAGTTAGTAAATCCAAATAATTGTAAACTTGAGGATAAAAATATTAATGCACCAATAGCAATACCTATATATGGCAGTTGTAATGTTAATCCTCTCATACTAACTATATTACAAGTAGAAGGATTTTCTGACCAATCTTTAACAAGTTGCTTAATTAATTTGGCAAATACTATTCCTGAAGATAAACTCATTAATAAACCAACTGCGATTAAAAAATAGGGAGGTTGAGGGAGATTATACACAAAAAAATATTTCCTTAATTGATACTTTTTATTTCCTAAAGTAGGTTGGTTAAAATCAGCTTTTTTACGCTCCGCATAGTTTCTGTTTTTCATGTCGTAGTAATGCGTAGAATTTAATAGTAAAGCTTTCTTAAAGGAAGAACAAAACTTGGATTAACCAGATTGTTTTGGGTTTCCTTCCTCAATCCAACCTACAAATACAAATATTATGCTTCAGTAATAATGCTAAGTCGATTTTACCGAAAATTTGGGTTTAAAGCCCCGTCCTTTTAGGACGGCTTTTTTGGCAAGTTAGTTGTCATTTTCTGTTTTTGGTGTTATGATAAAAATGGTTTGAATCCCCAGAGTGTTGCTATATGCTTGAACTTAAAAGTATCGCACAAGGATACAAATATTGGGTGGCGAAAACCAAGAAAAACACAGCTAGCTAACTAAGAATAAGCAATTCCAGAAAAATCAAGTTTTTCTGTTTTCTATTATATCGTGGGGCGCACGAGAACACTAGGCTAGTATCCTAGTACGTCTCTGGAAATATGGCCCTCTGGGACTAACTAAACTAAACTCGCTAATTGGTTCTTTAGAACGGTTAATTGGTTTAGAAATTGCTCGTAAGAGATAGTTAGTTTTAAGGTTTGTTGAAGAAAGAGAAAACCACCGATAGTGATATTCAGAATCCCCGTGTCTTTAGACCGGGGAGAACGTCAAAAGACTTCTTGCAGAAGTCAGGGAGTAGGAAATAGGAAGATAAAACTGTTGATTTTATCTGTAATTCAGTAATATCAAGACATCAATTAATTCATCAAGCACCTCCGTGGAGACCCGCTCGATTAAACATAAGCGTAGCCATCCTTTTTGTGAATAGGTTGACAATATTTGTGGCTAATTCCTTGTACTAAACCATTCTTGGTTTTGATGTTGAAACTGCCTGTAGTGCGAACAGCAACTCTCCCTACATAGACACCTTGTTTCTTACCTTTAGTCACAATAGCTTTGACGATATCCCCTGTTTGATATCCTTTAATAAACTTGAACCTGGGGACATAACGAACTGGAAATCCATGCTTGTCAGTACGACACATCTGACGTGAGCCATGTCCTGTGGCAGTGATAATTAAAGGTTTTTTCACATCTTTGATAATTAGCCGATCAGGAGTAGAAGTACCCACACAAGCTGCATCTAACCAATGAGTCTTAGGCAGGTTTTGACTACACCTATTGAATTTTGTTAACCCACCACTGCCAACTTCTACAGGTAGTCCAGTTAACTTTAATTTGTTGTACAACTTCCACCGAGTTGCATTTACTGCTGCTGCATCAGCGAGTGGCTTCTTAGCTTGAGATAAAATCTGTTGCAGAACATTGGACTTTCCAGATAAGAACTGTTCAATTTCTTGATTGGACTTGGTCTGATTGCAGCTATGACAGGCAATAGCGAGATTAGAAACTCTATTAGAACCACCTTTAGATAATGGTTGAATATGCTCTATTTCTAACTGGGTATCCGTTGCACCACATTGACATCCTCCCGACGCTGCTCTACGAGACAGCGCGGGATTCCCTGGCATCACTGTTAGGGGCTTTCTGTTTCTTAGCACCCGCCTTCCGGGATTTACTCCTTTCAGGTCTTACAGTCGCTCCACAGACTGACACTGCGAGTCCCGCAGCCAAAATATTTATTGCAGCGTTAATGTCACGGTCATGGTGAGTGCCACATTCTGGGCATTTCCACTCTCTAATATTTAGAGGTAATTTCTCCACTACATGACCACAATTAGAGCAACGCTTAGAACTAGGGAAATATCTGTCAATTTTAATTAATTGACGGCCATACCACTCAGCTTTGTATTCTAATTGCCTGACTAATTCTCCCCAGTTGGCATCACTTATTGCTCTAGCTAACTTATGATTCTTGACCATATTTTTTACTGCTAAATCTTCAACTACTATTGTTTGGTTTTCTCTAATTAATTGAGTAGTTAGCTTATGAGTATAGTCAAGCCTTGAATCTTTAATTTTTGCGTGTATCCTAGCTACTTTCAGTCTGGCCTTTTGGTAGTTATTAGATCCCTTGGTTTTCCTCTTTAGAGACTTTTGAGCTAACCTCAGTTTTTTGTGTAATTTGTTTAGATTCTTAGGGTTAGCAAATGTTTCTCCATCACTGGTAGTAACTAAACTGGTAATTCCGCGCGTCAATACCAACTTGTTTGGCTACTGGGTTCAGCTTTAAATCTCTAGGGTCATTGACTCTAAGTGACACTGACCATCTGCCAGAGGGGTCAAGTTTTACGGTAATTGTACTTGGCACACAACCAAGTGGTAGTTGCCTACTCCACCTAATCGATAATGGCTCAGAACATTTGGCTAAATATACTTGACCATCTTTCCACTTGAATGCCGACTTCGTAAATTCAGCACTACCACCCGGCGCGCTTTTTCTTAAAGTTGGGATATTTGGCACGTCCACTAAAGAAGTTAGTGAAAGCTGTTTGTAGATGTCTTAAGCCTTGCTGTAATGGAACACTGCTAACTTCTGTGAGGAAATCTAAATCTTCCTGTTTTTTCCAGTTCGTCAGCATAGCAGAAGTTTGCTTATAACCTACTCGCTCTTTATTTTCATACCAAGCTTGAGTTCTAGCAGCTAAAGCTTTGTTGTAGATTAAGCGCACACAACCCAATGTCTTCCGTAACAGGTTTTCCTGTTCTGGAGTTGGGTAGAACCTAAACTTGTACGCTTTCTCAACCATCTGCTGTTTACTTATTCAATACTTAAATTTTAGCATATTATGGGTGAAACCGCAAGATTGATTGGCATTCCCATACGACGCTCCCGTGGCAGGAGAGCGCGGGTCTTCTGCCAACATTTAGATAAGCACATTTACGATGCCATTTTTCGAGTAGATATTCCCGAACTTCGTAACCGTATAGAGTGCCTTGCTGATACTCAACACCTGAAATTTCGGGGTTTTCTAATTTCTGAGTGTCGAACCTAACTAACTCTTGAGATATACCTGTAATTGGACAGAATCTAGTTAGCTTCTTAACCCATGTCAAGATATTTTGTACTCTTGACATTAAACTAGGGGGTAGCCACCCTTTCGGCTTTTTTCTATTCAGGAATCTTGGCTGACGATAACGAGTTTGGCGATTTCTGCGGGAACGTCTTATAGTTCTGCGTTTGGTTAAACTATCTCGTATTTGAAACCCTCTGTGAGTGAGTTCAGCTCCCCAGATTACTCTGTTACTTTGAACAATTGCTAAACCAGTTATTTTCGCTCCGGGGTCTATTTTTAGTTGATGGTTGTGAGTAATTGGTTCATTTACCTCCTCAGTCAAAATGATTGTGAAAGGGTATCGACGTAGAACTTTAGCTTTGCCAGTCCTGAGTAAAATTCTAGCTCTGGCAGGCTTACAGGGGTCTAAAGGTTGTCGGCTTTTGTTAAGTACAAATACACGCATAATTGGTGTGTTCTCCTATTGCTAGGGTAAAGTTCGCTTCGACAATGTTTTAATCGCTTGTGAGGTTAGCCACACTTTCTTAACCCTCGCTCGAATGTTTAATGACTAACGGTAGAGCTACAGACTAGCGACGCATCCAGAGGTACCATAACGATAAAAACGTAGGAGATTTTACTCCTGAGTCTGGTCAACTAGAGCTTAAAAAAGCCCACGCTATATTCCTTGAGAATTAGCGCTGGGTTGTTGACTACAGAAGGCAAAATTGCAGTAGCTCTCTGTGTAGAAAATTCAGCTAGAGCACCTAGAGCAATATTAAACAAACGACTTGGTTGAAAGTCATCTTGAATTAAACCCCACAAACGACTAACTTCTTCTGTGTGAATTCGGTCGTCTTCTACCATTGCTAGAATCAATTTTTTTCGGAGAAATTCACCCTCTTCACTTAAAAGATATTGTAAACCTAATTGAGCAGTAGGTAGTATATCAAAATTTTGGTCTGTCTGAGCTATGCCAATCAAATTTTCTAACCTTTGCCACTGGAACTTTCCATCTTTAAACAAAACCTCAATCAACCGACGACGTAATGCTGGGGACTCACCTTTTAATAATCTTCTTGCCACATAAGGATAAGCAATATCAACTATTCTGAAATTTGGATTTAGGGAAAGAGCTAAACCCTCTTCAGTAACTAGAGAACGAATAATTAAGGCAAACTTAGCCGGAACTCGGAATGGATATTCAAACATCAACTCCGAGAACTTATCTGTAATTGTCTTAAAGTTAAAATCCTTAACTTTCTCACCCATAATATTTCCCAGCACTATTTCTAGAGCTGGTACAATTGGCTGAATATCCACATCCGGTGCCAAAAATCCAAGTTTGACAAAATCTTTAGCCAACTCTTGATAATCTTTATTAATCAGATGAATGACTGAATCAACTAAAGTTTCTTTAGTATCCTGCTCCAATTGATCCATCATGCCAAAGTCAATGTAGGCCATCCGACCATCTTTTAAGGCAAATAAGTTACCGGGATGAGGATCTGCATGAAAAAAGCCAAACTCTAGTAATTGACGTAGACCGCTAGTAACACCTACAGTAATTAGAGTGTCAGTATCAAGACCTGCTGCTTTAATTTGTTCGGTATCTAACAATTTCAGACCATCAATCCATTCCAAGGTCAAAACATGGATGGTAGTATAACGCCAAAATATTGATGGTACTTTTACACTGGGGTCATCGGCAAAATAAGTAGCAAATCTTTCTGCATTTCGTCCTTCATTGATATAGTCAATCTCTTCAAATAACTTTGTGCCAAATTCATCTACAATCAGAGATAAATCGTGGCCAAGATTGAGAGGCAACCAAGGAGCTAACCAACTTGCTGACCACCGCATTAAGAATAAATCGAGAGTAATAATAGGTAGTAAGTTTGGTCGTTGAACTTTTACTGCTACTTGTTCTCCGCTCCGAAGACGTGCCTGATAAACTTGACCCAGACTAGCTGCTGCAACTGGTCTGGGAGAAATTTCGCTATATAGATTGTTGATGTTTTGGCCTAACTCTGTCTCTATGATCGAGATTGCTTTCTTATTATCAAAAGGTGGTAACTGGTCTTGTAGTTTTGTTAGTTCTTCTAAAAAGTCTTTACGAATTAAATCTGGTCTTGTGGATAGTGCTTGGCCTACTTTAATAAATGTTGGTCCTAAGCGAGTTAGGATTTTTCGCAGTTGAGTAGCTCGTTCGGGAGTATCTTCAACTTTGTCATATTGCCATTTATCCCATAAAACTCCTAGTAGAAAACTAGCAAAAGACAAAACTATAACGAGAAATCTCCAAATTACTAACCAGGGACGGTAACGGTAATATTTAGCGATCGCTTCTGGGTCGTACCGTCTTGTTGAATTAAAGTGATTGTCATCCACTTTTAATATTTTCCTCTTAAATTTTATATTTTTTATTTATTGAGTTAGAGAAGCGGTCAGCACTCAGCACTCAACTTTGTTCATTTTTTTTAATGTGCGAGAAGGGGATATGCTACTCCTTCCTCCTAAACTATCGCTTGTGGTTGTCGGGAATTTTAACCAAAGCTGGTGACATACTCCCACACGCTTGCTGGCGCTATAGTGTGGGCTTCTCGTTTCGTAGCCCCGGTATCCCGTCGGGCAAGCGCGTGCTTTAAGAACGGAATGCCCTACCGCCCTATTTTTTATATTTATCGCTGCATTCAAGTCGCGGTCTATTACAACACCGCAATGCGGACAAGAATGAGTTCGTATGTTTAATTCTTTATCGACTTTTTCACCACAGTTTGAGCAGTCTTGGCTGGTATTTTTGGGGTTCACTGCTATAGTTTTCTGTCCAGCATTTTCAGCTTTGACAGTCAAAATAGTCAGAAATTGACCCCATCCAGCATCGTTAATTGATTTACTCAAATGAGTCTTTGCTAACCCTTTAATGTTTAAGTTTTCGTGGGCTATAACTTCTGCTTTTGATAACAATTCATTGGCTGTTTTAAAGTGGAAATCTTTACGTTGATCGGCTACTTTTTTATGTTGTTTAGCTACAGCTTTAACAGCCTTGAGCCTCCTTTTACTTCCTTTTTTCTTTCGATATAAACGTTTTTGTAGAGTCTTTAATCGCTTCTGGGATTTTCTATAGTATTGAGGTATGGGAACAGATTCTCCTTCACTTGTTACTAAGAATTCCTTCAGTCCCATATCGATTCCCAGAGTGTTTTTTAATGTAGGTTCAACTTGACAACTCAAAGCTGGAACTGATTTGTCTTCTAGGGATAAAGTCACATAATAACCATCAGCTTTACGAGTAATAGTCACAGTTTTAATTATAAAACCTTCTGGTATTGGACGATGCTGAATTAACTTTACCTTTCCTATTTTGGGCAAATTAATGTAATTTTCTTCTATGCAGTCAAGTTTTATTTGAGGATAAGTAAAACTGCGATAACGTCCTTTTCCCTTAAATCTTGGTTTCCCTAATTTATGTCCATTTTTGTCTACCTTAAACCATCTATCAAAGGCAAGTTTTACCCGTTTTATGCAATCGCGGTATACCTGAGAATGAATTAGTTTGTAGGAAGGAAACTTGTCTTTGGTATTGACCAAATCTCGTTTTTGAGAGTAATAGTTTGGATCATCTAAGAGTTGAGGAATTGGCATCACCAAGGGGCAAGCATTAACGGGAGAGGGATTTTCTTCCCACCACGAGAACCGCTCCCCTAACCTATAGTTGTACTGCCGACGCAACAACTCCAGCCACAATTCTATGGTGGCTAACTGTTTTTTATTGGGCCTTAATTTATATTGGTACGCAGTCCGCATGATGGAACATTTCCGGGGTGGTAGCAAAATAGTAATACAAGTTTTTCAACTAGGGCGAAAGCTTCTGCTGGGATAGCATACAAATTGAATGGGCATCGAACCTATTCAACTTGCCGCCGATTCAGCTAAAAGCTGATAGCTAGTTACACATGACTTAGGTATGTTTGGCTTTTCTCTGGCAAATCGCTATATATAGTGTGGCACTATAGTTTTTCTTTACTATATATAGGGTTTTTGTGTAAGTCATTTGAAAAAAGGAGATGATATTTCTCCTTGGTTTTTCTCTGGCAAATCGCTATATATAGTGTGGCACTATAGTTTTTCTTGACTATATATAGATTTTTTGCCTAAGCAATTTGAAAAAAGGAGGTGGTATTTCTCCTTGGTTTTTCTCTGGCAAATCGCTATATATAGTGTGGCACTATAGTTTTTCTTTACTATATATAGGGTTTTTGTGTAAGTCGTCTGAAAAAAGGGGGTGGTATTTCACCTTGGCTTTTCTCTGGCAAATCGCTATATATAGTGTGGCACTATAGTTTTTCTTTACTATATATAGGGTTTTTGTGTAAGTCATTTGAAAAAAGGAGGTGGTATTTCACAACAAAAATAAGTCAAGGATATTTGCAGTTTCTAAGTAACGAGCAATTGTTACTTTTCTGTATTTAGCTATATTTCTAGAGCTTAGAGCTGAAATTTTTCCTTCATATTTTTGTTGTTTGTTGTACTTTTTTTCTTCTTAACTAATGGCAGATTTTGAGTGATTCAAAAGGTATAAAAAAAATTTATCCCTGCTGTCTTAAATTAAATTATTTTTCTTTTTATTAAGTATAGTATACAAAACTACAAATTTCAAAAATAAATTTTAAAGAAATATTAAAGTCAATACTATCAGAACTTACCGAAAAATTAGGGTATAAAGCCTCTCCATTCATGGAGAAAAAAGAAAAAAATTCCTTTTACAGCAGTTTTTAAATGGGTAAACCACAGTTAAAAAGTTAGGTGGTAGGTGAAGCGGTGGTAAGCGAAACGAGGACTGCAAATTACACAATAAATGGCTGACTTTGTGGTCTACTCGAATGAAAAGCGCTGTAACCCAATCCTCTTCTTGAAAAGAAGAGGTAATTCTAAATTCTAAATTCTAAATTCTTGAAGCATTTTTCCAACAAAAACACTATATATACCATAGTGCTATAGTTTTTATCTGCTATATGTAGTGCCTTGGCGTAATTTCTGACTATAAAAGTTCCTGTAAACAATCCTTCAAAGCAAATATAACTTGTTCTTGTTGTTGAGTAGAGAGTTCAGGAAACATAGGCAAGGACAAAACCTGATGAGAAAATTGTTCTACTATTGGCAACTGACGGAATGCCAAAAATTTGTAAACTGGCTGTAAATGTAAAGGAGTCGGATAGTAAATCATTGAACCTATTCCTTTGTTTTGTAACTGAATGCGAATCAAATCGCGTAGAGAACTAGAAAAACGAGACTTTACTGTAGCTTCTAAATCTTGACTTTTGAGCCTAATCGTGTATTGATTCCAAACACATCTACTACCAGCCAACTCTTGAGGAGGAATTACACCATTTATTCCACTCATAAATTCAAAGTAACGATCTGCTAAATCACGACGTTGCTCGTTCCAACTATCTAGATAACGCAACTTAACTTGCAGAATTGCAGCTTGTATGGTATCCAAGCGACTATTAATACCGATATGTTCATAAAAATATTTAGCAGACTGTCCATGATTTTTGAGCATCCGTACTTGGTCAGCGATCGCCGAGTTATTAGTAGTTAAAGCACCTCCATCTCCAAAAGCTCCCAAATTTTTAGTAGGAAAAAAACTAAAACAACCGATATCACCAAAACTTCCTACTTTTTTGCCTGACCATTCAGCCCCTGTCGCTTGGGCACAATCTTCTATAACTATTAAATTATGGGAACGAGCGATCGCCATTAACCGGGTCATATCTACTGGTTGACCAAATAAATGTACTGGCAAAATAGCTTTTGTTTTTTCAGTTATTGCTGATTGGAGTTGTTCAATATCTAGGTTAAAAGTCTGGGGGTCAATATCAATAAAAACTGGTGTTGCTCCCACAGCACTTATTACTTCAGCGGTGGCGAAAAAAGTGAAAGGAGTAGTAATTACTTCATCACTAGGGCCAATATTTACAGCTCGTAAAGCTAGAAATAGAGCATCAGTGCCAGAGTTACAGGATACACAATGAGATACATCTATATAGTTAGCAAATTGTTGTTCAAATTCATCAACAATAGAGCCACCAATATAGCGACCAGAGCTGAGTACTTCTTGGACTCTGCTGTTTATTTCTTCAGCAATTGATTTATACTGTTGTGTTAAATCTAGGGGAGGAATATTAGTCATATTTAGAGTAAGAAATTAAATAATAAAAGGTTAGTAAAATTTATTGATATGATAAACTGCTCCAAGCAAAGGAGCTACTTTTATAGCGGTTTTCAGTATAGATGGAACACAGACTAAGTAGTGTAGGGGGGTTTGATGAAACTTCTCTACTGTGGTCTAATAAAGTGAAAAATCTCGTAAAGTAATTTTTATAAAAATCATAAATATAAATTTTTTGGAAAATTAAACTCATAGAAATTTTTTTAATTTATGACTTTTGGTAGTAACATAACTAACCTTTACTTTAGTAAACTTCTATATATATAAAGATTGGTTAGAAAAAATTATTGATTGTTGGTAGTTTAACTAAAATTTGGAATTTAGAGTATACAAATAGAGATGTGCGGATCACTTTGAAGGTTTAGTTTGGGAAGTGCTAACTGATACTCATAAGTCAGGTCTTGAAAATCCTCTCGATTATAATGATATGAGTGATGCTATTAACTAATATTAAAATTAATCCCAATAATTTTCATATCAGTCATTTGAATTAGCTATTCTGGGCTAAATCCTCTGGGAATTATAGTTTCAATAAAGAAGAATATACATTAATATAAATTGCTCATACCTCACTAGAAAATATAATGCTTTTGATGAGGTTTATGATGATTTTTACTAACTAATATAAAATTCAAGCTTAAGTCAAAAATATGATTCAATTAACAATTACAGATATAGCTATGGCTTTAGGACTTATTGCTATAGCTATTGGTCTGTCAGCTTGGCAAAAATTAGGATTAGAATGGCAACTATTAATAGCGACAATTCGTACTATTGTACAGTTAATATTTGTTGGCTATGTATTAGAAATAGTATTCGATTATAAACAACCTTGGTTAGCGATCGCTATAATTACTGTTATGTTAACAGTTGCTTCTGTTGTTGCTAAAAATAGAATTAGTAAAAAAATACCTCAATTGTTACCTTTAGTTTGGGGTTCGATTTTAACCAGTACCGTTTTAAGTATCAGTTATACAAATTTATTAGTTATTCAACCTGACACTTGGTATGAACCTCAATATTTAATTCCACTGGTGGGAATTGTATTAGGAAATGCGATAAATGGAGCAGCGATCGCTGGTGAAAGACTTGTCAGTACAATTAATTCTAGTCCGGTAGAAATTGAAACTTATTTAAGTTTAGGATCGACTCCACAAATAGCAGTTGCTAAGTATAGAAAAGATGCTATTCGTGCTGCATTAATACCTAATTTAAACCAGATGAGTGTAATTGGAATAGTGACGCTTCCTGGTATTGTTACTGGTCAGTTATTAAGTGGTGTTAATCCTTTGGATGCTGTGGCATATCAGATGTTAATTATGTTTATTTTGGCTTTTGCAAATTTGGTTACAAGTTTATTGGTTACTTATAGTTTATGTAGACAATTTTTTAATCAGGATGCACAACTCAAAAATTTATAAAGAAGGAAGAAGTAAGAAGGAAGAGGGAAGAAGGAATAAGAAAGAAGAAGGAAGGAAAGTACATGAGTCTATATATTGATACTTTATGAGTTTTTGTCTTATCTGAATCGTAATAGATAGGTAGGCAAAACGACTTAAAGTCATCAAAAAAATGTATTTTTCAATGCACTTTTTATCCTGAAGAAGCCGTTCTAAGATATACATGGCTTGCATTGTCAATTTTTTTGTTAAGAAAGATGTTTATAAGTACCTAAATAAAATTATTTACCTATTCTAATTCTATGAAATATCTAGCAGGCAAAAAATTCAGCTTGTGTAGATGTGTAATACCAATTTGATAAGTGTTTGCTACAAATAGCTAGGATATTTATTAGAATGGCTGAATTTCCTATGGAATGTTCCGCAAACAAAATTCAGGTAGGGGAGCCGTCGGTATGGCAATGTACAGAATGAATAGATTTAATACCATTTTTGATGTTGTAAATTATCTTTTTCGTTAAATAGACTTTCTGATGAAGTATGCGCGATGGTGCTTATTATTTGTGACATTCTTTTTTAAAATTGGTATACTAAAAAAAATTTAATATAGAAGTATTTATTCAAGTTAGTACAACTTAAAATTCATCAATGACAAGATTTATCCATGACCAATTTGCCAAACAATATTTAACAGAATTATTATCTAACAGAGGTCAGATAGAGACCAGTAAAGATATATCTGGAGAAATCAGACAAGCTGACGTTTATTTTATCCCATATACTCAGACTCCTGAGAATTTATTCAACTTAGGTCTACTGGAAAAAATTGCTGCCAATGTCTGTATTATCGAACCATTTAGTAATTCAGTTACTCCTAGAGAAATTCGTAGTTGTTTAGGAAAATTATTTGATATTTGTGCAGCTTTAGAAAGAGAAATTAATCGAAAAAATCAGAAAACTACTAAAACAGAGTTACCTCTATTATGGATAATTACACCAACTATTTCACAGGCAATAATTTCGGGAGTTAGTGCTGTGAATGATACAGAATATAGTTTCCCTGGTATTTATACCCTAGGAAAAATTTTGAGAACCAAAATAATCGCAGTTCATCAATTACAAAAAAGTGGGGAAACTTTGTGGTTGAGAATTTTAGGTAGAGGACAAGTGCAAAAAGAAGCTATTGAGGAATTAAGAAATTTATCTGTTGAAAATCCATTACGTTTCAATGTGTTAGAATTAGTTTATAACTTGCTGACAATGTTAGAACTAAATCGAGGTCTAGAACCAGAGGATAGGGAGTTAATTATGGAATTATCACCGCTTTATTTAGAACGTTTAGAGAATGCTACTCAAAAAGGAAGGCAAGAAGGTAAACAAGAAGGAAGACAAGAAGGAAGACAAGAAGGTCAAAGATTAATTGTAGAGAATCTTCTCCGTGTTCGTTTTGGTTCTTTGGATGAAGAATTATTAGGAATTATTGAACAATTATTAGCATTGCCTTCTGAGGAACTTAGTCGATTAATTTTGGAGTTATCTCGTGAAGAATTATTGGCTAAGTTTCTCTGATAAAAATATTTCAACAATTAATAATTAATAATTAATAATTAACGATTACCTCTCCTTAAAAACGGATAGGATTGACGAACAGGAAAATTTTTCTTTATTATTTCCTTAAAATAGGAGGCTTTAAACCACAATTTTTCGGCAAGCATTCAGCCGTCAGTTATTAGCTATCAGCTATTAATTTGGGGAAAGGTCATTTCAGTTATCAGTTATCAGTTATCAGTACTTCTGTAATAAGGAGGCAAGAAAATATGGAATTATCTTTTCTTTTGCTCGATTAGATATGGCGAAGTTCCCTCGCCATCTATCGACTGCTTTTTATACCCTTAAAAGGGGGAGGCTTTAAACCACAATTTCTCGGTAAAAGCAACCTTTAAAATTGAGAAAGAATAAAAAATTACTGCCAAAATCTCCTTTCTAAACCTTAGAAGTATTTATTACTAATAGCTGAATGCAAGTGCATTCCAAAGGAATAGCTGACTGCTAATAGCGGTTTGCGCAGTATTCCATAGGAAATGCTTACAAAACATAGCTTTAAGCATTCAGCTATCAGCTCAAGTCAAAGCTATTAGAGAGCATTTATTCCCCAGTTAATTCTTCGGAATTTAAAACATTAGTTGCCAAAATAAATCGTCCGGCACTTCGTTTTTCAAGACTTACTTTTTCGGCACAAATAGCTACTTTTGCTTCTACTTTATAGTCCAGGGAATTAGGAGTTTTGGACTTGTTAATCTTGATGATTTTCAACTCGGTAAGTTCATGGTATTTAGACACCTTTAAACCCACATTCCGCACGACAAAATGTAGTATACAAAGAGGGTAAAACTTGAGTAAGTATTTAGACTCAAGAAAAAAAAACCTCAAAGTGTAATTCTAGACAAAAGGTGAAGAGCAAAAAAAGAGGAGAAAATGTCAATAGAAGTGACTAATATAGACC
>NZ_JAAHHG010000155.1 GCF_010692555.1 Okeania sp. SIO3B5
TACTTGCGTTTATGTCCCGATCATGGTGAGCTGCACATTCAGGACAATCCCACTCTCTAATATTTAGAGGTAATTTTTCCACTACATGACCACAATTAGAACAACGCTTAGAACTAGGGAAATACCTATCAATCTTAATTAATTGACGACCGTACCATTCTGCTTTGTATTCTAATTGTCTGACTAACTCAGACCAGTTGGCATCACTGATAGCTCTAGCTAGCTTATGATTCTTGACCATGTTTTTTACTGCTAAATCCTCAACCACAACAGTTTGATTTTCTCTGATTAGTTGAGTGGTTAGTTTATGGGTATAGTCAAGTCTTGAATCTTTAATTTTTGCGTGTATCCTAGCTACTTTCAGCCTAGCCTTTTGATAGTTATTAGATCCCTTGGTTTTTCTAGATAGAGATTTTTGAGCCAATCTCAGTTTTTTGTGTAATTTATTGATATTCTTTGGGTTAGAAATTTTTTCTCCATCACTGGTAGTAACTAAACTGGTAATTCCTAAATCAATACCTATTTGTTTAGTTACTGGGTTCAGCTTTAAATCTCTAGGGTCATTGACTCTAAGGGACACTGACCATCTGTTACTGGGGTCAAGTTTTACGGTAATTGTGCTTGGTACACAGTTTTGAGGTATTTGCCTACTCCATCTGATAGGTAATGGTTCAACACATTTAGCTAGATAGACTTGACCATCTTTCCACTTGAACGCTGATTTTGTAAATTCTGCACTACCACCATTGCGCTTTTTCTTAAAGTTGGGATATTTGGCACGTCCACTAAAAAAGTTAGTGAAAGCAGTTTGTAGATGTCTTAAACCTTGCTGTAATGGGACGCTACTGACTTCTGCGAGGAAATCTAAATCCTCCTGCTTTTTCCAGTTCGTCAGCATAGCAGAAGTTTGCTTATACCCTACTCGCTCTTTGTTTTCAGACCAAGCTTGAGTTCTCGCAGCTAAAGCCTTATTGTAGATTAGGCGCACACAACCCAATGTTCTCCGCAACAGGTTTTCCTGTTCTGGAGTAGGATAGAACCTAAACTTGTAAGCTTTTTCAACCATTTACTGCTTGCTAATTCTACGTTGGTATTTTAACATATTCTGTGTGAAACCGCAATATTGATTGGCATTCCCATACGACGCTCCCGTGACCGGAGAGCGCTTGTCTTCTGCCAACATTTAGATAAATGGCTAATTTCTCAAGGATTTTGCTTAAACCTGTCTCTACTTACTTCTGACTTCTAACTTCTCGTTGCCAACATCATCACACAAATGCTTATCGCTTTTACTCAAATCAGGGTTGTTTTCTAGGTAGTCGCCCATCCAGTTGCAAGCCCACTCATGGAGGCGATCGAACTGCCAACCATTCCACAGTTTCACTGTATTGTCATCACTGGCAGTTGCAATAGTCTCTCCATCGGGACTAAATGCTACACCATTGACCCAATTATCATGGCCGGTGAGAGTCTGCAATAATTTGCCCTGACGGTTCCACAGTTTCACTGTTTTGTCATTACTGGCAGTTGCAATAGTTTCTCCATCGGGACTAAATGTTACACTATTGACCGAACTCTCATGGCCAGTGAGAGTTTGCAATAATTTGCCCTGACGATTCCACAACTTCACTGTGTTGTCATCACTGGCAGTTGCAATAGTCTCTCCATCGGGACTAAATGCTACACCATTGACCGAACTCTCATGGTCGATGAGAATTTGCAATAAGCTCCCCTGACAGTTCCACAGTGTCACTGTATTGTCATCACTGGCAGTTGCAATAGTCTCTCCATCGGGACTAAATGCTACACCATTGACCCAACTATCATGGCCTGTGAGAGTCTGCAATAATTTGCCCTGACGGTTCCACAGTTTCACTGTATTGTCATCACTGGCAGTGGCAATAGTCTCTCCATCAGGACTAAATGCTACACCATTGACCCAACTATCATGGCCTGTGAGAGTCTGCAATAATTTGCCCTGACGGTTCCACAGTTTCACTGTATTATCATCACTGGCAGTGGCAATAGTCTCTCCATCGGGACTAAATGCTACACCATTGACCCAACTATCATGGCCTGTGAGAGTCTGCAATAATTTGCCCTGACGGTTCCACAACTTCACTGTATTGTCATCACTGGCAGTTGCAATAGTCTCTCCATCGGGACTAAGTGCTACACTATTGACCGAATTCTCATGGTGGGTGAGAGTCTGCAATAATTGATTCTGACGATTCCACAACTTCACTGTATTGTCATCACTGGCAGTTGCAATAGTTTCTCCATCAGGACTAAATGCTACACCATTGACCGAATTCTCATGGACACCGAGAGTCTCCAATAAACTCCCCTGACGGTTCCACAACTTCACTGTTTTGTCACCACTGATAGTTGCAATAGTCTCTCCATCAGGACTAAATGCTACACTATTGACCGAATTTTCATGCCCACTGAGAGTCTGCAATAATTTGCCTTGACGGTTCCACAACTTCACTGTTTTGTCAACACTGGTAGTTGCAATAGTCTCTCCATCAGGACTAAATGCTACACTATTGACCGAATTTTCATGCCCACTGAGAGTCTGCAATAAAGTTGCCTTAAGGTCCCACAACTTCACTGTTTTGTCATCACTGGCAGTTGCAATAGTCTCTCCATCAGGACTAAATGTTACACCATTGACCGAATTCTCATGGGTAGTGAGAGCCTGCAATAATTGATCCTGAAGGTTCCACAGTTTCACTGTATTGTCATCACTGGTAGTTGCAATAATCTCTCCATTAGGACTAAATGCTACACCATTGACCGAATTCTCATACCCACTGAGAGTCTGCAATAAACTCCCCTGACGGTTCCACAACTTCACTGTATTGTCATCACTGGCAGTTGCAATAGTCTCTTCATCAGGACTAAATGCTACATCATTGACCGAATTCTCATGGCCACTGAGAGTCTGCAATAATTTGCCCTGACGGTTCCATAACTTCACTGTATTGTCATCACTAGCAGTTGCAATAGTCTCTCCATCAGGACTAAATGCTACACCATTGACCGAATTCTTATGCCTCTCAAGATTTTTAAGTTGTCGGTATGATTTTTCATTTACTATATGTACAACTTGCCTGAGATTATTTTTTACTTCAACTTTGCTTTCAGCATGAGGCTGAAATATTGGGTTAGAAGCCATATAAGAGTAAGTTGCACAAATTTTATCTAGGATAAATCGTGGAATATAGCTTCCACCAAAAAAGCTGTTCAGGTTATTTTTACACGAGTCCTCAGGTCGTGGTAGTTGTTTTATAGCTTTCAGAGCTTGCAGCAATGCCTCATAGTTTTTGCCAGACTCAGCAAGTTTTTTAGAAGTAACAATTTTCTCCACTACTTCTGTATTTACGCGTCTAAGACTTACTCGCTGAAATATCACTCCAATCACTCCAATAATAACTAACCCCACGAAAAATATTCGCAATATTTTAAAGTAAAAGTCCCGACATAACTTTGCCAACTTTTGCTCTACCCACTGGAGATAAAATACTTCTTTATAGATATCATTAGCAACCTGCAACTTATTTTGATGTTTGACAACTAAACCTGTGAGGCGGAGTTTCATTTGTTTATAACTTTGATTTGCTGCAATCCCCCCCAACCCCTTCTTAGAAAGGGTGGGCTTTTGTTGTTCTTCTTTTTGTTGTTCTTTTTTTTGTTGTTCTTCTTTTGGTATCGAATCCAAAACCTGCTTATACAACCTCAACAACCGACTTGTCCATTTTTCATCTTCCAAGAGGCGATCGCGAATTGTACGTAAATGTATTGGGTTATCCTGATTTTCCAAATCCCAATTATCAATAATGCCAGTCTTAATCAACTCTGCCACATCGGGAGTACAACTATCATTATTTTTAACTATTATTTGACACAACTTTTGAGTTAAAAAAGGTTGCCCACCAGTCCATTTTAAAACTTCAGCTAATACCTGTTCTGGATTTTCTACCCTATTTTTGAAGCCCGGAATTAAAACCTCCTTTGCTTCATCTAAACTAAAACCTGTTAATTCAATAGATTTACCAATATTAAAAGGAGTACGGTTTCTATCTTGAATTAAATCCGATGGTGTAGCTACTCCCAACAGACAAAATGTCAGACGTTCGTAATCTTGATTATCAACACGCTGATTATAACAAGCACGGATAAAAGCAAAAAAATCATCTTTAAACTCTAGCTTAATCATACTGTCAATTTCATCAACAAATATTACTAGAGTTTGTGATAATTCTGCCAGTAATACATCCTCAATTAACTCTCCCAAACATTGTACCGGATTTGCAGCAGTATGTTCCTGCCACCAATGATCTAATTTTACCTTTCCTCTCAAACGAAATCCTCGTAATAACTCAGAAGCAAATCCTTGATACCAACCATCTTGAGTGGCATAACTGCTAATTTTGTTAAGATCTATAGACGCACATTTTAGCCCTTCTTTTTCAAGCTGTTTTGTTACCTGAACCCGTAAACTAGACTTACCCATTTGTCGTGAATTCAGCACATAACAAAAATCCCTGTTTCTTAAAGCGTCAATTAGCAAGCGATCGCCTTCTCGTTTGACGTAGGTGGGGTGTGTATATTTTAAACTTCCACCGACTTTATAATAGTTAGTAGGTGACAACATATCAAGAATTTAGAATTTAGAATTTAGAATTTAGAATTAGGGACTAGCAAAAAAATAAACTAGAGATTGCTTCGGCTAGGTTGACTCTTTCCGGTTAAGGTTGAGTCTAATATCACCGCCTCGCAATGACAGAAACAGGTTTTTTTTATGTACTAATAATTGGTACTTTATTAAGTTGCAAATCCCTTACCTCTTTTTATAAATAAGAGGATTGGTTAAAAGGATTTTTTTTCTTTTCTTTGTCGATTGAATATGACGAGGAAACCTCGCAATCCCATCCCTTAAAATGGGAGGCTTTCAACCTGAATTATTGAATTATTTAATTATTAATTATTCGGTAATTTAAAAGTGATTAACAACTAATTAATAAGTCGATTTTATCAAAATAATTTGGTCTAAAACCCCACCTTTTAAGGCGAATTATGACTTCTGACTTCTGACTTCTAACTTCGTTAAGTTGGAGCATTGCTCTAATCCCGGTTACAAAAACAACTTCTGACTTCTGACTTCTGACTTCTAACTTCCTTAAAGACGTTCCTGGAAATATATACGATACAAAAGATACCGAGGCATTACTTTGTTTCCTTTTCTAGTAATTAATCCCATACTATATAGTTTATGGGATTGAATAGAATCAATTTGCACTGATTCCCTAGCATTAACTACTTGTCTAAAAGCAGCTTTTAGCTCTGAATTTTCATTTAGTGTATTCAAATGTCGGCGCAAATGTCTTTCATAAATTCCAGCATCAGTAGTAGCATCTTCTAACAATTTTGTTAAGGTAACTTCTTGACGTACTAATTTATCAAATGCCAGTTTGATTAAATAAGGATGACCCCCTACCTTTTCCATTAAAGACTTAATTTCATCCTTAGTTAAATTAAGTTCAAGTTGTTGTGCCCAATTTTTAATTTCTTCTTGATTAAAATCTCTTAACTCTATCAAAGCTTCGACATTAAACGGAGATTTATTCAAGTCTAAGCGTCCATAATCTTCTGTGGAATGAACTACAATTAAACGTAATTTTTCCCAAACATCAATATTATTTGCCTCTTCATGCCAACTCCGTAATAGAGGTAAAAAATCTTGATAAATATCTGGGTAATCAAACAGTTTATCAACATTATCTAGTGCTAAAAGTAGAGGATTTTCCAAATTTTCCATAACTGCTTCTAAATAATTTGTGGCACTGATAGTGTTACCTGTTACATCATTCCAATTTTCAGTTATTCTCGGTAAATTATCTGGCAGATTCTTTTGGATATAAGTACAGAAACACCGCATAAATATATCCAGGCTTTTAAACTTTTCTTTTGGCAATTTTAGGAAATCTAATCTAACAGTACAATAATTTTTTTGCCTAGTATAGTTAACAATTTGGTTTAAAAGTGAAGTTTTGCCCATTTTAGAAGGTGCTTTAATTGGTATTAAAGCCCCCGGTTCTAAGATTTTTTCATAACAAATAGATTCAATTGGTTGTCGTTCAATATAAATAGCATTTTCTGATATTTGACGATTAACTTCAGAATTATTCTTGCTTTTTGATTGCTTTTCTTTCCACTTTCGTTCCAAAGTGCTTTTAAAATTTGTTTTAGATACTTTTTCTCCTAATACTTCTGATAGTCTATCCCATAAATTCTTGCCAATTGCCCTTAGATGGTCTTCAGTATAATTAAAATCCTTTTTCATTTCCCAATAACGAAGGTACTCCCAAGAACCTTTGAAAACTATTTCTTCAGCATCATTAAGGTACTGTTTTTCTTTTTCTTTTAAAACTTCATTTAGAAAATTTTTTGCTATTTCGTAAGTAAATTCAACTTCTAAGTTCATGGATAGTTTAGAAATCTAGACTTTTTACCAATCCTATCATATAAATTGATTTACTATCTAAAATATATAACTCCATACTTTTTCATACTTTTTCATACATTTTTGTGAAACTGCATAAGTTTTCCGTATTTTATATGTCAGTTATTTCCTTACATTTTCCCATTGTTAGTCTAATTATCAAATGTAAATATAGGAGACAACAAAGTAATAAAGGAATTTCAACTATGACTAAATTTAATAATAATCCAAATTCCACTTCTACCACAACGGAACAACCCGTAATTCAAGAACGACTGCGGCAAGCAAAGTTAAGCTTTAATATTGCTCTAAGCTTAACTAGAATTAGTGCGATTATTATTGTAACAATTTTAGGACTTTTTATATCGGGAAAAATCTCTGAAACAACAGCAATAACAGCAAGTGAAATTGCATCAAAACTTGTCATTGTCGGTCTAAAAATGACAAAATATACTAATGAAAGACGTGACAAATAGTAACCTAATTTAAAGAAGAAGATTAGAATAAACTACAGGTAGGGTGAGCAAATTTTTATCCACCCTACTAAAATTACAATAGCAAATATTCTTACTCCTGTAGAAACTCAATGTGACTGGTTAAGAAAGATAGGTTTTATTCATGTTAATTGTTTTATGAAATTGTTTGAACTAGATTTATTTGCTGGTATTAAATCAGAAGTTTAGTAGAAGGAAGACTAGAAATTCAATATGCAAAGTTAACTACTCCTATAATGATTGATTTCTAGGTTAATTTTTACGTATTACACCTTGATTTTTCAAATAATTTCCAACTTCAAAAAAGTCTTCCATCCATAAATCACCTAAAGACGCTCCTTCTGCCACAAATTCTTTAATTCCTCGCATTTCATCAGTACGTTTAGCTTGAGTATAGCCATTTTTTTCTCGATAAAGTACCCATAATTCCTGTGGTTTTAGCCCATCAACAAAAAATGGAGAATGAGTTGTTACCATCAGTTGAGTATTAGCTGAAGCAGCGCGACATTCTTCAGCAAGTTCTGGTAATAAACGAGGATGTAGATGATTTTCTGGTTCTTTAATACCGATAAGTTGTGCTGGATATGGGTCATGTAATACAGTTAGATAAGCTAACATTTTCAAAGTGCCATCGGAGGCAAATTTTGCTAAAATTTGTGTCGCAAAAGGAGCATCTTTTATTTGTAGTAAAAGTCTGCCATCTTGCATAATTGAAGCAGCAACTTTTTCTAAACGTGGAACTCGAAAGGAAAGGATCTCAATAATTTTTTCAAGTCGTTCTGGATGTTGTTCTTTCAGATATTGAATAATATTAGGTAAATTATCACCTGTTGTAGATAATCTTTCTTGAGCACCTGCTTCGGGAATGCTCCGAGTATTATCTGCAGTTAAATAGGAAAGATGCCAACCTGTAATAAATTTTCTTAAGGCACTAACACGAGGATGTTTAGCAAATTTTCCGAGGGTACTTACTGCTAAAAATTCTGGAGATTCTAGTTTTTCAGATATTCTTTCGTCTTGTGCATCAGGCATTTCTCCAGTAGTTACTTTTCCTTCCCCTTCTTTAAAGTCTAAAAACTTAAAAGGTTTTCCTCTTTCAACTCTTCTCCACTGCAACCATTCTTCAGCAACATAAGGACCTTTTGTTCTTTCAGCAATGGCGAGATGATATGTAATTAAAGGAGAATCTTTTGTTTCTCGATATTTAAGTTCAAGTACTATATTTCCTTCAGTATCTCTAGTTCGTAATTCTCGAAATCTACTTCTTTTTTCCCAAGCTTTTCTCAGCCCATCTGTGAAACATTCTGATAAAAAAGCAAAGACATCAAATATTGTGGATTTACCACTACCATTTGGACCTAAAAATACAGTTAATGGGGTGATTTTTTTGAGTTCTAAGTCACGCAGAGCGCGATAATTTTTTACTCGTAGATATTCAATTCTGGGAATAGATTGTTTGGGCATTTTTTCAGATAAATTTCCTTTAATAATATTAAGTTTGCTCTGTTTAAATTTTTCACATTTATCAAGAGTATAATTGAAGGCTTTCAAGGGAAGTCTTTAAATTTAATATTAGACATCTCCAATAATAAAAAATAAAATCAATTATCATAGATAAATCATCAATTATTTCCCTCTACTCTGTAGGGACGTTGCATGCAACGTCCCTACTTTGGTATTTTGCTAAGTATAACATTTGAGAAAAACTAAAATTTTCTGGGGTTAATATTCATCATAATTAAATATCTGTTATAGTTGTGAAATTTCTCATATCAAGTCTCATTAATTAGCCATAATAAATTAGCTATCTTTAGTCATCTTTAGATGACTTCTACTTTGAGCCAAGAAATTTATTTCTTGGCGGATGACATGGCTCGCTTAAGATGACTCTTGAGGAGTATGCCATATTTTTTATCTTTTTATATTGTGGTTAATCAGCGCAACTTAATATCAGCTCTCTATTTTGAAAATAAATTTTGGGCAAGAAGAAAGAATTAGGATACAATAACTGGAGTTTTCCAAATAAGTTCTTTTTAGATATAGGGTTTTCAAATGAAATATCAAACAAGAGTTAGTTATTTACTAACAGTAAAAAGTCTGGCAAACCTTCTTGCCTGTTGCCTAAAAGCGACTAGGTTTTTTACCCAACTCAAATGAAATTACTATAACTTAGGTTATCTATTATAAAAAATTGAAAATTTTAAATTAAATGAGCGAAAAATTTTGGTAGTTACGCCTCCTCTTTCAAGAGAATAAAAAAGAAGATTCTGTATTTCAAGCCTCCTTATTGCAGAGGTACTGATAACTGATAACTGATAACTGATAACTGAAATGACTTTTATAGAATTATTTAGTCTAGCTTTTTCTGGATTATTTGCTGGTGTATTGGCTGGATTTTTAGGTATTGGTGGTGGTACTGTTCTGGTACCTTTATTAGTAACATTAGGATATGAACCAATACAAGCAGTTGCTACTAGCAGTTTATCAATTATAATTACGGCTACTTCTGGTAGTTTTCAAAACTGGAAAATGGGATATTTAAGTATTAATCGAGTGTTAGGAATAGGATTTCCGGCTTTGATTACTGCTCAGTTGGGGGTATATTTTGCCAATTTATTTCCTTCTCGTTGGTTGTTATTTGCTTTTGGATTATTTCTAGCTTTGAATATCTATTTAGTGGAGTTTCGTAAACAAATAACGATGAAGAAAAAGCAAGAGGAAGAATTACAAAATAATCGGCAGGAAAATCTTCAAGTCAAACCAGAAAATACTAATCATCAAGATTTTGTTGTGGAATTTATGTTGCCATTTACTCCCCATCCTTTACCACTAATATTTGAGAAAATAGTCAAAGAAATAAATTATCAACTTCCAGATAAATATATGAAGGTTATTGCTAGAGTTTTTACTGGTAGTTTGGCTGGATTATTAGCAGGTGTATTTGGTGTGGGAGGTGGTGTAATTATAGTACCTTTGCAAATATTATTATTAGGTGAAAGTATTAAGGTAGCTATTCAAACTAGCTTGGGAGTGATTGTAATTACGGCTTTTTCTGCTTGTATAGGTCATGCAATTAGGGGTAATGTTTTATGGGAACCAGGAGTATTATTAGGATTTGGTGGTTTATTAGGTGTTCAATTTAGTACGAGATTTCTGCCTAGATTACCAGACAAAATTATCAGTTTAGCTTTTCGTGGATTATTAGCAATTCTATCAATTTATATTTTTGGGCAAGCCATTATCAATGAATAATGAATAATGAATAATGAATAATGAATAATGAATAATGAATAATGAATAATTCTGGTTTAAAGCCTCCCTCTTTTAAGGGAAAAAAAAAAGAAATAATATTTCCTTATATTCAATCAAGAGCGGTTTTAACCAGAGGTAATTATCAATTATCCATTATCAATGGCTTTGTTGCATGAAAGTATATAGCTGCGACTAGACTCCAGAGATGTACTTCATAATGCGCGGAAACTGCTGTAATTATTGGACAATAGATAAATCCAACATCAATCTGCTGAAACTTAGCGATCGCTTGACTCTAACTATATCTAAACTCAACATAACTATTGGACAATAGATAAATCAAACATCAATCTGCTGAAACTTAGCGATCGCTTGACTCTAACTATATCTAAACTCGACATAACTATTGGACAATAGATAAATCAAACATTAATCTGCTGAAACTTAGCGATCGCTTGACTCTAACTATATCTAAACTCAAGATAACTATTGGACAATAGATAAATCAAACATCAATCTGCTGAAACTCAGCGATCGCTTCATCTGACTATATCTAAACTCCAGATAACTATTGGACAATAGATAAATTAAACATCAATCTGCTGAAACTGAGCGATCGCTTGACTGTGACTGTATCTAAATTCAAGATAACTATTGGACAATAGATAAATTAAACATCAATCTGCTGAAACTGAGCGATCGCTTGACTGTGACTGTATCTAAACTCAACATAACTATTGGACAATAGATAAATCAAATATCAATCTGCTGAAACTGAGCGATCGCTTGACTGTGACTGTATCTAAACTCAACATAACTATTGGACAATAGATAAATCAAATATCAATCTGCTGAAACTGAGCGATCGCTTTTCTCTGACATCTAAACTCCAGATAACTATTGGACAATAGATAAATTAAACATCAATCTGCTGAAACTGAGCGATCGCTTGACTGTGACTGTATCTAAACTCAACATAACTATTGGACAATAGATAAATCAAATATCAATCTTCTGAAACTGAGCGATCGCTTCCTCTGACTATATCTAAACTCAACATAACTATTGGACAATAGATAAATCAAACATTAATCTTCTGAAACTGAGCGATCGCTTGACTGTGACTGTATCTAAATTCAAGATAACTATTGGACAATAGATAAATTAAACATCAATCTGCTGAAACTGAGCGATCGCTTGACTGTGACTGTATCTAAATTCAAGATAACTATTGGACAATAGATAAATTAAACATCAATCTGCTGAAACTGAGCGATCGCTTGACTGTGACTATATCTAGGGTTTGCTGAAAAAGTCTTTTAGTAGGGGTAGGAGACAGGAGACAGGAGACAGGAGACAGGAGAAATAGGAATGAGCGAGGAGGTAGTCGGAAAAATTGTCCCTTGATTTTTCTGCCCAACTATGCGCCTAAAATACTTACTTTTTGAGCATGAAGAGCTGATTCCCAGGCACTTTTTTCAAACCCAAAAAGGCTAAAATCTTTATATGTCAATGCTTTTCGATTTAATCAGCAAGCCCTATCTAAACTCAAGATAACTATTGGACAATAGATAAATTAAACATTAATCTCCTGAAACTGAGCGATCGCTTGACTGTGACTATATCTAAACTCAACATAACTATTGGACAATAGATACATCAATCTGCTGAAACTCAGCGATCGCTTGACTCTAACTATATCTAAACTCAAGATAACTATTGGACAATAGATAAATCCAACATCAATCTCCCTCAACTGAGCGATCGCTTGACTGTGACTGTATATAAATAAACATAACTATTGGACAATAGATAAATTAAACATCAATACGGACGTTGCATGCAACGTCCCTACCCACTCCCCTACTCCCCCACTCCCCCACTCCCCTACTCCCCTACTCCCCTAATTCACATGATTATAATTTCTACCTCCTATTCTATTTTCACCTCTTAATTTTGTATGTTTACCAGTTAAAGTTTCTAATTTTTCCCGAACTTCAGCAGAGGTAATTTGATTCAAAGGTATACCTTTTTGATTTGCTATAGCTGCTGCTACTCCGATTGCTTGTCCTTGATAAATACTCATAGTTTGAATTCTTGCTACTGCTACGGCAATTCCTATATATCCAGATGAGCGTCCGACAACTGCTAAATTATTCACATTTTTAGCTAAAGCACTTTCAATTCCAAAGTTATATCTCGGCAGAGGTAAATAATTAATACCTAAACCTTTAACACCACCCCGAAAATCAAATTCATAAGAAAAAGTACCAATAGAATTTTCTGCTGAAGTGCCTCCTTGAAGAATTTCCTTTCCTGTCAATGGATCGACAACATCCATAATATTTAAACTATGTCTAATATAAACTTCTGAAGGTAAAATTACTTTGACATCTTTCCCTGACATTTTTCTCAACCAAGCTTCAATTTCCTGCATTTCTGTAATCATTTCTTGAGTTGGTTGAAAGTTATTATTTTCTATTTCTCTCACTTTTTGACTGTTATATTTAAACAAAAATCCATTCAAAGATAATTCCCGTTTACCCACACGACAAATATTCAGTTTATCAAATAAGAATATTGATGATAAATCTAGATTAAATGAGTATTTTCTATGAATATGATAAGCCCCTGCTAAAGCAATACTTCTGTTAATATAGCCATCTTTATATGTTTTAATTATTGGCAATCTAAATTTTGCAAGGGTAAATTCAGCATTTGTGGGTGCTTGTTCTGCTTGAATTTTTGTCTTTATTTTTGCCATTTTTTGACGGTTATACAGTATTTTTGATTCTATTTTTTTGAATTCGTAAATACTTAAACCAGTCACTGTGGGAACAATAGAAGTTGCGATAGTTTCATCCCGTAGTTTTGGATTTTGTGATGCAAATCCTAAAGAGTAAGGTACACCTGCTTTTCTTGCTAATTCTGCATCTTGAGTTGTGTCTATAAATGCACCAGCTTTGACTCTAATATTTGTGTCGTTTATCTGTACAAATTTAATTTTTTTATTTTCGACATAAGGTGTAATCGAAGCATGAGAAATAACTACAATTCCTGCCTCTTCTAACATTTCTTTCATTGCTTTTGTTCCTTTGTCTGGAGCAACACAAGCTTCGACAACTTTTGCTTTTTTCAAAAAGTTAAGAAAGCACTGAGAATATGGTCGATTTTGCCAACCTGGTGTTTTATCATAGTCTAAATAAGCTAATCCACTTCGTGTTAGTAAACCACCTAGAGGTGCATTCTCAGAATTGGAACGTATTAATACTACTTTGCCTGTATTTCCTAATATTTTTTTTGCCCAGATAGCGGCACATATTCCTTGAAGTTCATCTCCATAAATTACGATGTCGAAATTTTTATAAGTTGGTGGTGGAGGTTTTGGTGGTTTAGATAGTGAGGGTGCAGTAGCTGCAATGGTAAGTGAGTTTTTGCTGGTCTTTGTTGTTGTTAATTTCTGCCAAAATGTGGAGATAAAATTATTACTAACTTGAGGTAAGTATTGAGCAGCGCTTAATGGAATTAATGAGAGAAGTGCTGTGATTAAAATTAATTTTTTTGGGGACTCAGAAGACATAATATTTTGAGTATTTAGAGAAAATAATATAACAGGGAATAGGGAACAGGGAACAGGGAATAGAAATAAAGATAGGTATACCTCATTAATCTGAGAAACGCTATATTGATTGACAATTTTTATCTGTCAGGTGGGCAAATTCTATCAAAATTACTATATCACTATATATTAGATATCTCCAGAAAAGAGGGAATAGAGAACAGGGAAAAATAATTGATAGTTTATAGATAAGAGTTGATTTTATTTTTGATTTTTGGAGATATCTATTGCTAAGATTAAACATTTTTGGTGGTGGTGCATTGCAATTATTTTTGCTACCAGATACGGTAGTGGGAGCATCTTGCTCCCTCGCAGACAGGATGAGGATGGGTAGGACAGGATACTCGCACTAGGTATTGCTTGTTCCTATTTAGGGTTTGCTGATTAAATATAAAAGCATTGACATATAAAGGTTGAGCGCATTTTTTAGTTGAAAAAAGTCTAAGCTTAATGGTCGTAATGGTTCAAAAAATTAACATTTTAGGCAAGAGTTGTGCAGAAAAATCAAGGGACTATTCTTCCTCCTACCTCCTCTATAATTCCCCTAACTCCTGACTCCTGACTCCTGACTCCTACCCTCACCCATAAGACTTTTTCAGCAAACTCTATTTAGCATTACGCGAGCAGGACTAATATCATGTCCGGTTGAATACTTATTATTAAAATAGTAGGAGAGCGGGGGAGTAGGGGAGTAGGGGAGTAGGGGAGTAGGGAAAATAGAAAGATTTAGTGTTTAAGCAAGAGGATAAGTTTTTTCCAGATCGCTCTTATCCGGACATGATATAATATCATCAGGACTTACGCAGAACTACCATATCTAGTAGGGGCAAATAGCCATTCTCCGCTACAGATGGTGTATAATTTGATATTTTGCGTAAGTCCTGATCGTGTCCGTTGGTATCGTTTGTGTAAACCCAAGGGTGAATATCTACAGGAAATTTAAGTTTTTTTCTCCCTCTTCCTTCTTCCTTCCTTCCTTCTTCCTTCTTCCTTCTTCCTTCTTCCTTCTTATAGAAACTTAATTAACTCTTTTCTAGCTTCTTCATAACGCTCTTCCAATAACTGCACTAATTGCTCGATATCTGCAAAATCTTGATTTTTAGCCTTAGCTTCCAACTGTCGGCAAACCTCTACTACACCTATAGCTCCTAAAGTAGCACTACCACCTTTGAGAGTATGAGCAGAATGTTTCAAACATTTAGCATTCTCCTCAGCGATCGCTTGTTTAATTTCTGTAAGACGTCGGGGTGCTTCCCGGTCTAAATATAGGTGTGTCATTTTCTTGACTAACTCAGGTTTAGTTTCTGCCATAGAGACGATCATTGCAGTTCGATCAATTATTTTACTGCTGGAAGTAGTATCGTTAATCTTAGTGTGTTTTGTTCCCCACTTTTCTAGCATTTGTTGCATAACTTGAATTTTTACCGGTTTGCTAACATAGTCATCCATTCCTGCTTGCAAACATTCATCTCGATCATCTTGCATCGCATTAGCAGTCATGGCAATAATTTTTGGGCGTGTTTCTGATGGCAACTGCTTAATAATTTCGCGAGTCGCTTCTAAACCATCCATTTCTGGCATTTGTACATCCATAAGTATAATGTCATAATTTTTGTTTTTACAAGCTGCGATCGCATCTATACCATTATTTACTACATCAATTTTGTAGCCCATTTTTTCTAATATTGCTAAAGCAAATTCTTGATTAATTACATTATCTTCTGCCAGCAATATTTTTAAAGGTAAATTTTCTGCTAATTTCTGGTCAATTTTTACTTGTTTTGTTGGTTGTTTTTTATATGACTGTTTAACAGTAGCAAAAATATCCACTATAGTTTTCAATAAAGTAGACTGTTTAACGGGTTTAGAAATATAGGCGGAAAAAATTTGATTTATCAAATCAACATCTTCATTATACTTCCCGAGAGAAGTTAGTAAAATTAGTGGTAATTCATCTTGAGATTTAAATTTTCGTACTTCAAAACCTAGAGTTAAACCATCCATTTCTGGCATTGCCATATCGAGAATTGCCAGATCGAATAAGTCTCCTCTTTCTATCCATGAAATTGCTTCTTTAGGATTATCTGTAGCAAAAGGTAACATTTGCCATTGTTGGCATTGCCAGATTAAAATTTCCAGATTAGTTTGATTATCATCTACCAGTAATACTCGCTTATTTTTTATTTCTGGAGTTTGTTTATTTAGATATCGTTTTGGTTGTGCTGGAGCTGCTTTAGTTTGGATAGTAAATGAAAATTTACTACCTTTGCCAACTTCACTTTCAACAGAAAAATTTCCTCCCATTAATTTGACTAAGCGACTGCATATAGCTAACCCTAAACCTGTACCTCCATATCTACGAGTAGTGGAAGAATCTCCTTGAGAAAAAGGTTTAAATAAACGATTCATTTGTTCTTCATTCATGCCAATTCCTGTATCGCTTACGGAAATATGTAGTCCGATATTTTTATTATTAGTATTGATGCTATTACCATTGATTTTTTCTTGTGAAACTTGGATATAAACTTCTCCTGATTCTGTAAACTTAATTCCGTTGTTAACAAGATTCATTAAAATCTGATTAATTCTAGTTTCGTCGCCAATAATATAAGCAGGAACATCTGGGTCTACTAAGTATAATAAATCAATATTTTTTTCCTCAACTTTTATTGCCAAAACATCATAAACATTTTCAATACAGGCACGAATATCTACAGGTCGATTTTCTATGTCTAATTTGCCAGATTCAATTTTTGAGAAATCAAGAATATCGTTAATTACAGTTAATAATGTGTTCCCACTAATATCTATAGTTCTGACATATTTTTGTTGTTCGGGAGTAAGTTCTGTTGATGCTAATAGTTGTGTCATTCCTAAAACTCCATTCATAGGAGTTCTAACTTCGTGACTCATTGTTGCTAGGAATTGAGATTTTGCTCTAGTCGCTTGCTCCGCTAATTCTTTTGCTTGTTTTAGTTCTTCTTCCCCTTCTTTACGTTGGGAAATATCACGACTAACTCCGATAATTCCGATTAGTTTTCCTTCTTCATTTAATAAAGGACTAATCAAAGTATCAACTGCATAAAATGAGCCATCAGGATATTTTAAAACTTCTTCATATTGATAAGTTTCAGGTGAATTTAGTATTTTTGCACAGTAAAAACGACTCGTTTCAATTAAATCTGGAGAGAACAAATCTAAATCTGTTTTTCCAATAATTTCTTCTCTACTTTTGCCTAAATATTGCTCAAAAGCTTTATTACAAGCCAAGTAAGTTCCATTGACATCCATATAAAATATGATATCTGGAATTGAGTCAATTAAAACTCGCAATAATTTTCTTTCTTTTCTCAATTCTTGTTGAGCCAGCCTGGTTTCTGTAATATCATTGGTTACAGTAAGTATATACTTTTCACCATCAATTTCTATAACTTCTGCTGACAATAAAACTGTTTTGATTACGCCATCTTTAGTTTGGATATCAAGTTTATAATTCCGAATTATCCCTTTTTCTTCTAACATATTTAATAAGTGACGCTCTGAAAAATCAGGCAAAAGATTCAAATCCTCTACTGTAGAATTAATCACTTCTTCTAGAGTGTAATTTGTCAATTTCAAGAAACTTTCATTAACTTCAATATATCTTTGGTCTTCAAGACGTTTAAGAGTAATTGCATGATAAGTGCTGCGAAAAGCTGTAGAGAATTTTTCTTCTGATATTCGTAGCTCTTTAGTCCTTTCTTCAACCCGCTGCTCTAGTTCTTCATTTGTATGTTTTAAGACAGTAAATGATTCCCTTAGTTGCTCGATCATTTGATTAAAAGATTGAGCTAAAATTGCCAGCTCTTTAATCCAAACAATATTCAGATGTTGGTCTAATTTACCATTAGCAATTTCTTGAGAAACTTGGCTCAAATTTTGAATTGGTCGTGTAATCGAACGAGTAGTAAAATAACCGAGGACTAAGGCCGCTACTAATGCTAAAATCAATAATCTAATTGTGCGTTTAGTGTTCTGATTAATCTCTTCTAAAAAGTCTGACTCTGGCTGCACTACCAAAATCAGTAATTCCCAATCACCTTGAGTCTTAATGTGATTTATTTCAACAAAATGTTTTTCTTCCTCTATAGTAATTTTTAAATTTTTATCTTGATTAATTGCCAAAAAATTACCAAAATTATCTAGTAAATATTTAGTTGTTTCTCTAATTAATGGATTTCTACTATTTATTGCATGAATTCGTTCGATACCATTAACTGTTACTTGAAATGGTAATTCTTCTCCGGAAGTTGCAAACAGTTTGCCAGCATCATCAACAATAAAAACTTCCCCTGTACCAGATTTACTAATGTCTATATCGCGCAGAAAACCACTTAATGAAACTAAGCTTAAATCTGTTGCTAATATACCTTGAATATTTTCTTTTTCTGTGTAGATAGGAACCATTAAGCTAGTAACTAATATCGGTCGTCTAATATCAGTATAAATGGGAGACCAAACAGGTTCACCAATTCTACCCGATTTTTTTTTACTAACATTTTGAATCACTGATTGATACCAAGGACGAGTACGAGGATCGTATTCTTTACTCTCAATAAAATCTCCCTTTTTGCCTTCTTTATTTAATTGATAAAATGTTAATCTTGGGATTTTTGGTTTGTCTAAAATCCAGAGAATTCCTGTACCATCTTCTTTTTTTTCAACCCCAAGAAATTCTCCTTGTTCATTTGCATAGTAAATAAAAGGAACTGACTCGTATAGTTGTACTTGTTCCCATAAATAGCGTTGAAGTTTAGGAAAGTCTTCTAAATCTAGTTCGCCAGTTTTTACTACAGAACTATGAATTTTCATAAATAAATATGGAACTTTTGTATAAGTTTTTGTCCGTTCTTCTACCCGACTACTAATTTCTTTTTGGAGCTGATTAACAATTTCATTAACTGCTGTTTGGCTATTAACTAATGATAACCATCCTAATATGCTAATAAAAGCACATATTTGTAATACTACTGGTAAAGTAAGAACCAAACGTAATGGGAGTTGTTTTTTTATTCTGGGATGAAATAGTTGATTAAATTTTGCCATTATATTATATGATTTTCGGTTAAATACTTACACTTTGGAGGAAGTAAGACAGAAGGCAGAAGGCAGAAGGCAGAAGGGAAAAAAAGGTTTAAGGCCAGAAGTTTTTTTATAACTGATTATCCGTTAAGGTTAGCTGAAAACCTTTTTTTTATAAGTTTTAATTCTCCTTGGAGACTAATACCAAATTGATAAATGTTTGCTACAAATAGTTAGGGTATTTATTTTAATTTATAATTGAGAATTTAGAATGCAGAATGGATAGATTTAATACCATTTTTGACATTGCAAATTACCTTTTTCGTGAAACAGACTTTATCTGAAAGTCTTTTTTATGGTGCTTATTATTCGTAACATTCTTTTTTCAAATTGGTATAATTCCTCTTTTGACTTGACAATGAGCTAATAATTCATAGCTGATAGCTGATAGCTAACGGCTGAATGCTTACAATATATAGCAATGAGCGCTGGTATATTTACAAATTGCAGGAGGGGCCAAATAGCTAAAAGTCTTATATTATCAGCAATTCATTCCCCCAGATGAGCTGTTGCTTTCCGGAGCTGTTGCCTGCGCACAGCGCTATAAGTAGGGCTTGCTGAATAAATATTAAAGTTTTGACAGGTAAAGGTTTTACCCTTTTCAGGTACTAATAAAGTACCAGCTTTTAGGTAGTAATGGTTCAAAAATCTAAGATTTTCGGCATTTCGAGGGGTAGAAAATCACTTTTACGATTCTTCTGACTACTTCTTCTATAATTCCCATTCCTCCTGAATTCACCGA
>NZ_JAAHHG010000156.1 GCF_010692555.1 Okeania sp. SIO3B5
CTCCCTACTCCCCTCCTCCCCTACCCCCCTACTCCCCTACTCCCCTACTCCCCTACTCCCCTACTCCCCTACTCCCTATCCCCCCATCTCCCCATCCCCCCATCTCCCTTTCACCCAATAGCATCCTTGAGAGCATTCTGAGTCATAGCAGCGATCGCTTGTTCTGTCGCCTTAGGTAAATGATAATACTTACCCCCCGCTTGCTTCGCCAACTCCTTCGCAAACCCAGTCGAAACAAACTTATTCTCAGTATCAATCATCAATAACTGAATCCCCAAACCCCGAACTTTACTAGCAATTTCCAACAACTCCTCCTTAATATTCGGCTTCTCATCATCCAATATCGGTTCACCCAACGAACGTGCCAACGGAATATTACCCCGTCCGTCCGTAATAGCCACAATTACCACCTGCCCAACATCACCAGACTGCTTGGCATTCACACCCACTCTTACCGCCTGAGTCAAACCATGGGCCAAAGGCGAACCCCCACCACAAGGCATCTTTTCCAAACGTCGTCGTGCTGTAGTGATCGAACGAGTAGGCGGTAACAACACCTCCGCCTGTTCCCCTCGAAAAGGAATCAACGACACCTGGTCCCGACTCTGATAAGCCTCCGTCAACAACTGCATCACCGCTCCCTTAGCCGACTGCATCCTATTTAACGCCATCGAACCCGAAGCATCAACCACAAACACCACCAAAGCACCTGCCTTTCTTGCCAAACGCTTTGCCCGCATATCAATAGGTTCCACAATCACTTTACGATTTGGCTGACGTTCGCGACGAGACTTCTGATAAGGAGCAGCAGCTCGTAAAGTCGCATCAACTGCAATACGTCGCACCTTACCCTTGGGCAACATTGGCTTCACATAACGCCCCCGGTCTTCAGAAAAAATCACACTCCGACTACCAGACTTACCTTGACGATTTGCTGTTTGAGCAAACATCAACACACTATCATCCAGCACCACTCCCTCCGGATCAAACAAAAATTCTTCAGGAATACTAGCCTCTTCTTCCTCTGGAGGTTCCGGGTTTTCCTCATCCTCATCCTCCTCTTGCTCATCTTGAGACTGGTCTTCTGGTGGGGGTGGTGGTGGTGGTGGCGGTTGTTGTTCCTCTTCTGGAGGGGTTGGCACTATTGTTGCCCGTGGCACAATAACTAACTCCACGGCCCGACGCAAGTCATCAGCATTAATTGTTGTCCGTCCATCAAGTGCTGCTGATGCTTTGGCTACTCGCACAGCAAAAAGTTCTGCCCTATGTCCTTGCACACCTCCACGAATTGCTTCTTCTACTAAATATTGGATTTGTTCGTTAGTAATAGTGACATCTTTTATCCATTCCCTGGCCAAAAGAATCTGAGTTTTGAGATTATCTATATCTTCTGCATATTGTTCGAGAAAAGCTTGGGGAGATTTTGCATAAGCTAATGCTTGTTCTACTGCCTCCACTCGTTGGTCTAAAGCTAAAACCATATCTGCTGAAAGGGCGATCGCTATTCTATCTAGCAAATGTTCTCGTAGTGGCCCTTCTTCTGGATTATAGGTAGCGATAAATAGAGGTTTACAAGGATGTTGAAAACTTATACCCTCCCGCTCTATCTGATTTCTGCCTTCTGTTAAGACTGTGAGTAATAAATTGGCAATATTGTCGTCCAGCAGATTAATTTCGTCTACATATAACACTCCTCGGTGAGCTGATGCTAATAATCCTGGTTGAAAAACCGTTTCTCCTTGTTTGACTGATTTTTCTACATCTACCGAGCCTAATAACCGATCCTCTGTTACTCCTAGAGGAACTTGAATAAAAGGTGCGGGTATAACTTTAGTGGGAATTTCTGCTGAAGTGAGGTCGGCATACTGCTCTAATAGTTGGTCGTCCCATTCTTCAGGATAGTTAGGATTACAGTTACTAATGGAATCTTGAACAATTTCAATGGGAGGTAGGAGTGAATGTAGCGCTCTGGCCATTACTGATTTGGCAGTACCACGACGGCCAGCAATGGCAACTCCTCCTAATTCCGGATCGACGGCGGTTAACAATAGGGCTAGTTTGATTGCTTCTTGCCCGACTACGGCAGCTAGAGGAAAGTTGATGATGGCGGGAGGGTTTTCTACAGGCATAGTTTAAATAGTGTGAGTCTTGGTTTTTAGGATATCAAAATAATGGGACATATTTTTCGATTGGGGTTGGCGATCGTGAAACGATGGGGAGCATTATCGTGCTACGCGAAAGTCAGATAGGGGAGGCATCAGATTGGTGACGGGCATAAGCCAGAAGTCAGAAATAATGCCTGACTGAGTTTGAGTGTTTATCAAAATAATTGGGTCTAAAACCCCGCCTTTTAAGGCGAAATATTCTTGGAACTTTGCTCAAATCTCCGTTACAAAAATAACTTCAATAGGGGCGAATGGCCATTTGCTACGCACAACTACGTTAACACCCCTACTGACTTCTGACTTCGTTAAAATTACCCCATCTATTTGCGTAGTGCTATATCGCTTTAAATACCAATCCTCATATATATTCTTATATATAAGTTACACTTTGATTAAAATATATAGCTGTATATTTTATTTTTTTTCAGTTGCAAAGAGACTTTTAATTTATATTTTTAATACTTATATGTAGCATAATTAATAAATATATAAAGATGAGGGGTTTTACCCCTTATGGGTGTTATACTACGTTTAGTAGATGCACCCTGATAGTTATTTGTCTCTTGGTCAGTTTTGACCAAGGGGCTTTTTTTTATCAAAATAATATGGGTCTAAAACCCCACCTTTTAAGGCGCAATATTTTTGGAGCCTTGCTCAAATCCCCTACTTCCCCTCCTAGGAGCAGGGCTGTTTCAAAGTATTGTAGATTAACGATGAGCGAGAGAACGGAAGATAAAGGAATAGTGGAATAGTGAAATTTGCCAAAATTTGCTGAAAAATCGGCAAATAAGCGCCTTTAAGCTCTGAGAGAATATTTGGTTTAACGTCGCTTAAAAGCCTCTATCCCCGTGTCTGGTGTGTCCCCGCGTCCCCGTGTCTATCGAGAATGAAACAGCCCTGCCCTCCTAGGAGGGGGAGGGGCGAGGGGTGGGTTCTTCTGACTTCTGACTTCTGACTTCTGACTTCGTTAAGGCATGGGTGGGTGCTTAGTTTAATGAAACTTATGTTTTATTCGATTTATGATATTTTTTTTTAATTATTCAAATAGTGGGTTTTACCCCTTGCTGGTGTTATACTGCGTTTAGTAGATGCACCCTGATAGTTATTTGTCCCTTTGGTCAAGATTGACAAAGGGGCTTTTATTTTTTAGCTAATAAAAATATTTGAAGAAGGAGTCAGGAGACAGGAGTTCAATAATTAATAATTAATAATTAATAATTAATAATTAATAATTAATAATTAGGGCTTGCGGAATAAAGTCTTTTTGCTCTTTGTAGGGAGTAAGGAGTAGTTAGGACGTAGAAGGAATGGGGATTATACCAAATTGATAAATGTTTGCTACAAATAGTTAGGGTATTTATTTTAATTTAGAATTTAGAATTTAGAATGCAGAATGGATAGATTTAATACCATTTTTGATGTTGCAAATTACCTTTTTCGTGAAACAGACTTTATCTGAAAGTCTTTTTATGGTGCTTATTATTCGTAACATTCTTTTTTCAAAATGGTATTACAGAGTTAGTGGACATTCATAATAGTAAGAGTGATTTTTTTGCCATACCTACCCTAAAATACTCACATGCATGAATGTTTTAGACCTAACTTCTTGTACTTTTTCCAAACTTCAAAAGGCTAAAACCTTTACCTACCAATGTTTTTAGGTTTAATCAGCAAACCCTAATTAGGACTTACCGATCTAATCTAAAAGCATTCACATATAAAGAAAAGTGCCTTTTTGGGGTCTAATTGCAGTGCGCCTGTTTCAGTCTAAAACGCTCAAAAAGTTAGTATTTTAGGCGCATAGTTGGGCAGAACAATCTTGGGACAATTCTTACTTCTACCTCCTCGCTCATTCCCCTAACTCCTGTCTCCTGTCTCCTGTCTCCTTCTTTTCTACTACATTTTGAAGTGCAGAATGTAGGTTGTACAACCTATTAAAAAAACCGCTTGATGCTCAAAAGGCAAAAAACGGCTTTAGGATAATTATTATCTTTTTTTTACGGGTTTAATACCCCACTATCTACACAGTGCTGAAAATTGTTTGGGGTTATGAGCTATGGAGTGGCGTATCGAAGACTATTCATAAGCAATTTTCCCTTCTGCCTTCTGCCTTCTGAATTCTGAATTCTGTCTTCTTCAAATTGTTGAATGGAGCATATGGGAGTTGAACCCATGTCCAAAATGGCTATTTACTCTTCGCTCATTCACAGGTTTAGCTCTTGTTAACCCTCAGAGCCGGGACCATCCATTATCCCGGATGGCGGGATTCTCTAGTAAGTCTTAACCAGTAGCTGACCAGAGGCAGTTTACTGGAGCATCCGTTGGGGTTAGGTCTGCAATCCTTAACGGAGTCAAACTACAGACGCTCGAACCTATAAGAGGTATTTTCGCAATTAAGCTACAGCTACTTGCTTACGAGCAAAAGGTACAATGTTGTTTGCACTTATTATTTTTTGAGCCCGGGATTTGCGAGAGAAGACTCACTCTCGACCTGAATCACAAAGTAGATTTCACCACCCTGTCGAAACCGTTAATGCCCCGTGTTATTATTTTTATCTTACACATTTATTTTTATTTTGACAACTGTTGAATTTAGGAGTCAGGAGTCAGGAGTCAGGAGTCAGGAGTCATATAGAATCTATTTGGGATGTATTTAAAAATATGAGGAGTGTGGGAGATGTCAGAAGGGTGGGAGGAGTTGGGAGATGGGAGCAAATTTAAACCTGATCAGGAACGGGCAAGATGCCCATTCCACAAAACTATTAAAATCATCTCTAATAATATGTTTATAATTCTATAATTACTTTAATCTCCCCTACTACCCTACTCCCCTACTCCCTACTCCCCTACTCCCCTACTCCCCTACTCCCCTACTCCCCTACTCCCTTACTCCCTTACTCCCTACTCCCCCACTCCCCTACTCCCTCTTAATGTTAATCATTTTCCCTGACACCAATGTATATACGGTCATCGCTACTACGCTCAATTAGACCTTCGAGATTACCTGTTTTAAACTCGTAGCGATTAATTTTACGGTTTCGCACATCCTGTAGTCCTTCCTTAATTCCTGAAGTAATTTTCAGATTCAACATATTAGTAAAAGCGACTCTTACCATTCTTTCAGGTAGTGCATCTGAGACAGACAACTCAGTTTGTCGCAAGCGACGAGAATCTCGATCGTATATATAACCTAAAGTAATTTGATTAGGAAGTAAATCATAAATAACAACCTTAGTATTAGGCCAATAGCTACCCTCTTTAACTTTTGTAGGTTTTCCCAATAATTCTATTACTTTACTTTCTAATGTACCTGGAGGTAAGCCACGAATAATTGGCAACCGATCCCTAATAGTAGAATTATCAATAGGATCAGAAGGAATATTATCTGGCAATATTAACTCTATCGGTATATTAGGAACTGAATCTTGGGGAGGTTGAACTGGAGTTGGATTTGGAGTTGGAGTTGGAGCTGAAGTTGGAGTTGGAGCTGGAGTTGGAGCTGGAGTTGGAGTTGGCTGAACCGTAGGTGGTATGGGTGTAGGTTTTTCTACTGGAGGTGAAGGAGTAGGGGTTGGTCTGACTATAGGAGGAGGAACAGGAGATGGTGATGGTGATGGGGTAGGAGTCAAATTGGGCAATGGCTCCGTATCATTAGACTTTGGAGATGGTGTAGGAGTTGTAGTTGGCTGTGATATAGGAGTTTGAGCAATATCTGATGGTCTAACGGTGGGAGATGGTGTAGGAGTTTGAACAATAGGTGGTGTATCAGAGGGCTGAGAATTGAACACTATTGCTGCTAATGTTCCTACTGTGAGAGTAGCGATCGCTCCGAGTATACCCCACATCAAAATTCCTGTAGGTCTTTGTGTAGGAGGAATATTTGTAGTAGCAATTTTTCCATTTCCCACATTATGAGCTGGATGCTGTTGAGGTACAACCTGAATAGTTGAATGTAAATCAGTTGTACTAGAATTTGATAACTGTTTTAGCCATTCCTCCACAGTTGCAGGTCTGTGTTGAATATCCATTGCCATACCTTTTAGCACTGCTTGATTAACAGTACCACTTAGTTGAGGCTGTAACTCCCTCGGAGTAGCCATTTCTTGTTGCGCTCTGCTCATTGCTGGTATTGGCAGTCGTGCTGTTAATAAAGTATAGAGAGTCGCGGCTAAACCATATACATCTGTTGCTGCGGTGCGTTTTCCTTGAACAAAATACTGTTCTGGAGGAGCATAACCATCAGAAACCATATTAGTGTGAACCTGAGTTTTACCAGCAATAAATTCCCGCGCAATACCAAAGTCAATTAAGATGACATCCTCAGTACCCTGACGTAGCATAATATTTTGGGGTTTAACATCTCGGTGGAGTAGGTTATTTTGATGCACCACCATCAAAGCATTACCTACCTGACGAATATAATGCACGGCGATCGCCTCTGGTAGAGGTTGTCCACCAGATACAACTTCTGCTAAAGTTTTACCCGGAATATAGTCCATCACCATGTAAGGTTGACTATCTTCCACAAAAAAATCACTGACTCTGACAATATTAGGGTGGACACACAAAGCGAGTCTTCTTGCCTCATCCTGAAACTTCCTTTGAAATTCCTCAAAGTTGGGATGTTGACGTAGAGACTCATTGAGAGTCTTAATAACTACGGGTTGTCCTAAATAATTATGAGTAGCCTTGATAGTAATACCAAAACCTCCCCTTCCTAATTCTTGTTCTAATGTATATTTGCCTTCTTGTAAGTTTCTTAATATATTCATTTCTATATTCCCAATTTCTCTCGATCTGAAAACAACTATAAGCTACTTAATATTCAGGAGTTTAGGTTTAGACAGAAGTCAGAATTTTCTCCTGACTTCTGAAAAAATGACTCCTTGTGCTGAATGCGAATAGATATGCTAAATAGTATCCTAACTTCTACTACTTCTCAGGGTGCTTCAATTACGAACTATTAGTTTGAATTTTGGGCGTTGGTGATGCTTCATTAATTGATAATTGATAATTACCTCTGGTTAAAACCGTTACGGAATTGAATATAAGGAAATATTATTTCTTCTCTTGGTCCATTGGATATGGTTAGGAAACCCATCCATACCTCGACCGCTTTTTCCCCTTAATACCAATTTGATAAATCTTTGCTACAAATAGCTAGGGTATTTATTAGGAGTCAGGATACAGGAGTCAGGAGTCATAATAAATAGGTTTGATACCATTTTTAATGTAGTAATTTGTCTTTCTCGTCCAATATATATTTCCTACAAATTATTTTAAGACTACTTATTATTTGTAACATTCTTTTTTCAAATTGGTATAAAAGGGGAGGCTTTAAACCAGAATTATTTAATTATTAATTATTAATTAATAATTATTCGGTAAGTCTTGTTGATAATTTTGTCTTTTGGATTGTTTGAACTATTTGTTAATATTAATATGTAATTGTTCCCTGTTCCCTATTCCCTATTCCCTACTCCCTATTCCCGAATTTTGATTATGACTTTGAAGATACTGTGCCTTAGTAATGGTCATGGGGAAGATGCGATCGCAGTTCAAATTGTACAAGAACTACAAAAATATCCTCTTCCTCCTAGTCTTGCTGCCTTGCCTATAGTTGGGGAAGGATACGCTTATACCAAAATGCCTCGTCTCTCAATTATTGGTCCCCGACAAAAAATGCCTTCTGGCGGGTTTATCTATATGGATGGGCAACAGTTATGGCAAGATGTCAAAGGTGGTTTATTAAAAATGACCTTTACTCAACTCAAAGCATTAAAATATTGGATAAGTTCCGAAACTCAATTAGGTCATCAAGTAGTTATCTTTGCAGTTGGCGATCTTGTACCTTTATTATTTGCTTGGTTGAGTGGAGTACCTTATGCTTTTTTAGGAACTGCCAAATCAGAATATTTGGTCCGAGATAAAACTGGGAAACTTGCCTCTAACTCTTGGGTAGAAAGTTTTCAGCATTGGTCAAAGTCGGTTTACTTTCCTTGGGAGTGTTGGTTAATGAGTAGGAGTAAGTGTAGAGCGGTACTTGCTAGAGACGATCTAACAGCACAAATACTCAGAAAAAAGTCAATTCGCTCTTATTATCTGGGAAACCCGATGATGGATGGTGTAAAGTTGGAAAACTCTTTGCTGTCAATAGACCGCTCTGATGCAAAAATACTAGGAATGCAGAGCCAAGTGACTATTACTTTATTACCTGGATCTCGTTCTCCAGAAGTTTATGCAAATTGGGAAATTATTATTCAAGCTGTTGTAGGGTTGCTCGAAACTTTTCCACAGCAAAAATTTTTGTTTTTGGGGGCGATCGCTCCTAATTTAAGCTTAGAACCTTTTATTACACTGCTTCAGTCTTATCATTGGCAGACTGAACTAGAAATGAGAACTGATACTCAAAACAGTATTTTACAACTGCCAGTAGATCGTCCTGTACCAACCTTTTTTTTTGGAGAGGGAAATATTCAGTTTCCTGTTAAATTAACTTCTCAGAATAAAAATGCTAGTATGATTTTAGACCGACAAGCTTTTCCTGAATTTTTGCATCGGGGAAATTTAGCTATTGCTATGGCAGGTACTGCTACGGAACAATTTGTTGGTCTGGGGAAACCAGCGATCGCTATTCCTGGTAATGGCCCTCAATTCACATCTGCTTTTGCGGAAGCTCAAAGTCGCCTTTTAGGAATTTCTATAATTTTGGTCAAGCATCCGAAAGAAGTTGCAGATGCAGTTAAGTCTCTGTTAAACGATCCAGAGCGACTACAATTAATTACTAAAAATGGGGTTCAGAGAATGGGTAAACCGGGCGCAGCTCAGAGAATTGCTAATTTTTTAATGGAGTTGAACTGGATGTAGATCTACAATTATTGAAGAAGGAGTCAGGAGTCAGGAGTCAGGAGTCAGGAGGGAAAATTGCATGGGGTATCTCACCCCAAACAATTTTGAGTACCTCCGTTGACAGTGGGGTATTAAACCCATAAGGGAAATGATAATCAATAATTAATAATTAGGGTTTGCGTATGGAAAGTCTTTTTGCTGGGGTAGGAGACAGGAGTTAGGGGAATGAGTGAGGAGGTAGGAGCTAAGTTTTGTCTCTAAATTTTTATGCCATAATCATCCCAAAATACTGGCTTTTTGAGGTTTTTACTCCAGAACCCTCAAAAAGTTAGCATCATAGGCAGAATACAGCACTTTTCAAATTGATGAACCACATCGTTATAGCCAAAACCCTGTAGGGACGTTGCATACAACCTCCCTACTGTGGTCTACTGAAATGAAAACCGCTGTAATTGCAGAAAAATTAAGGGACAAATATATCCAACTACTTCCTAATTACAGCAGATTGCAGGTAGATGAGGTACAAATATAAACAGTAAAGTCTTTGTAGTGCGGGCATCTTGCCCGCGACTGGTGTACCTCACTAATATCAAATACGCTGTAAATTCTGTTCTCAGTTCCTCCTAAACTATACTATTCCCTATTCCCTATTTTCTCTACTACAGCTAAAGGTAAAGAAAGAGCATCTGCAACTTGTTTGGTAGTTAAACCCATGTTCAATAACCGAGGAATAGCTTCTTGTTGCTGTTGAGCAATTAAGTTCCGTTCCTGTTCAGCTTGTTGACGTGCATTTGCCTCTCGTTCGGCATTTTGTCTTTCTTGTTCAGCATTTTGTCTTTCTTGTTCAGCATTTTGTCTTTCTCGTTCAGCATTTTGTCTTTCTCGTTCAGCGTTTTGTCTTTCTTGTTCCTTTTGTTCGAGAATTTCTAAATAAGTGGCAAAACGTTCTCCATCAGGTCGATAAATTTGTAATTCCTTACCCTCTTTTTCAAAGCGAATTCCTAATTGAGGACTTATCCAACCTTCCATCACTTCTATGGGAGTGAGAACTTCTCCTCGACGCAACCATCCTTTTAATCTCCCTTTGTCTGGATCATAAACATAATACTCTTGCGCCCCATATTCCGAATAGAACTCTAGTTTTGTCACTTCCAATTCAGTAATACTGTTGCTAGGAGAAGCAATTTCAAACACAACTTGTGGTGGAATATTATCTTCTTCCCACTGTTTATAGGAACGTCTATCTCCTTGAGGGCGACCGAAAACTACCATCACATCAGGAGCTTGTTTGACCCAAGGTTGTCTGTACTTGGGATACCAAAATAAGTCACCGGCAACAAACACATTGGGGTTGTCTTTGTACATACCGGCAATACCCCCAACAATAGTAGTAATAAAGCGGAATTGAATTGTATTATCTGCCAAAGGTAAACCGTCACTTTCTGGATAAATAATTTCTGGTGTAGTAGAGGATGTCATTTCAGTTATCAGTTATCAGTTATCAGTTATTAGTTATCAGTTATCAGTGCCTCTAACTTCAGACAGAGGCTTGAAATATTGAACTTTCCTTATAATTAACCCATCCTTTAGGGAGCTACACTATATTTAGTGTAGCACTATATTTAGTTTTAATTATAATTAAAAGCGTTTCCCAATGTCATGAGGTACAGTTATCTTTTTGTCTTTTTATTTACTGTTCCCTGTTCCCTCAAACCTAAAATTTTGTACCTCACCAGTATGGGAATTGCTATATATTTTTTATTATCAATAATAGCACAGATGTAGCAGGAAAGAAAATGTTTATCTTACTTATTCATTCCCTGGTCTGAGGTCCAGTTTTATCTGTTCCCTAAAAGCATAAAAATTTATACCTCCAAGACTAAAAAACTGCTGTAAATATTCAACAGGGTATTATTATATTACTAGAGTCAAAAAAAACAAAGACTTTTCCTCTTTTCTATGATATTGTTCTCAACAACTGTGGTCTATTTTACTTTATTTTTGAGTTTTGTTAATTTTAATTAACGTAGGATGAAACAAATTAATTTACTGATATCTTTTATAATGGCAAAGTTTGGTAAAATCTTAGAAATATGTAGATATATCTGCAAAAATATAAGCTATCAAAAACCTGCTGAATTAATCTTACCAAAGGAGGAAAATATGCCAATTCCAAAAATTTACAATCGTGATGTTTTCATTTTAATAGACCGTAGTGGTTCCATGACAATATCTGATGCTACTACAGGAAGCAAAAATCGTTGGCAATATCTTCAAGAAACTGTACAAGGTCATGTATTTGAAATTCTGTCTGAACAAGATGATGATTATGGCATAATTTGTGATGAGGTAACTTTATATTTTTTCAATCGAAATCAACAACCGACAAAAACTATTTATCTCAGAGATGCTGCCCAAGTACAAGCTGCTTTTAAGGAAAATAAACCTGGTGGTGCGACTTACATTGCTCCTACTTTGAATGAGGCAGTATCTCAATGGTTTTCTAATAGAACTGATGATAAAGGTGCTTTTATAATTATCTATACTGATGGTCAAATTGATGATAGCAAAGAATTTATTAATGTTATTGGAAAAACTTGTTCTAATATCAATAGCCAAGATGAGATTAAAATTTTAATGATTGGTGTAGGTAGCGATATTGAGACAGAGGGAGGAATAGATTTTTATTTAGGAATTGATTTGAATGCTAATAAATTTCAATCTAGACGAGGAGAAGATTGTAATATATTTATTTTTGATTTAATAGATGAGGTGATGGATGAGGGTATTATTGCTGCTCTTGAACGTCAACTTGAGGGAGACCCAAGAAAAGGATTAGGTGGTTGGATAAAAGAAAGATATCCAGGTTTATATGGTAAATATTTTGCTTCTTAATATTAGGAAGGAAGAAGGAAGAAGGAAGAAGGAAGAAGGAAGAAGGAAGGAGGAAGAAGGAAGAAGGAAGGAGGAAGAAGGAAGAAGAATATTTATCTTTTCAGTGGGGGGTTTAATACCCCACCGTCAATGAGACTGCTTAATATTCCTTGAGGTTATAAGACATGGAGTGACCAGTCGTTAACTATTCATAAGAATTCCTTCTGCCTTCTTCAAGAATTTAATTCCTTACTATTGATCGTGCGCAGATGCTTTCTTACTACTGTCTAAGTTAGAGTATTTTTCTTCTTTACTTTCTCCTAAATACTGACTACTTACTTATTCTGATATTTATTAACTTGTGCAATATTTGTAAAAAAATTAAACCTACAACCTAAAACTTTATTCAAATTTATAGATAAAATCATGAAGTTTTTACCGAATTGTTAATTATTAATTATTAATTATTAATAATTAAATAATTAAGGTTTAAAGCCTCCCCTTTTAAGGGAAAAAAAAAGCGGTCGAGGGATGGCGAGGTCTCGGAGCCATATCCAATCGACCAAGAGAAGAAATAATATCTCCTTATATTCAATCAAGAACGGTTTTAACCAGAGGTAATTATCAATTATCAATTATCCATTATCCATTAATGAACTCTGTTATCTGTTCTCTGATACTATAAATATTTTCATAGAAAATATGTAGAGAATTGCTATAAATTCTTCTGTTAATTTAATATTAATTTCTACATTTATTACCGAAAAATTGTGGTCTAAAGCTTCCCTTTTTAAAGGAATAAAAAAAAAGAGACTATTCTCCTTATTACAGAGATACTAATAACTGGTAACTCATAACTGATAACTGATAACTGAAATTACCTTTTAGATAAAATTTATATTGTGTTTTAAATCACACATTATCTATAGTATAAGTCACATTAAATCAAGAATATAAATCACAGTTATTTCAGTAAAAATACGGAAAAATATAATTGTAACTTTTATTTTAATCCGAAATATTATGCATTAATACGAAAGCAAAATATAGGTAAGCATTTCCTGCGGAATGCTGCGCAAACAGCTATTAGCATTTCCTACAGAATGCTCTGCAAACAGCAATCAGATATATGAATATATTCAAGCAATAACTGAGGTTAGGTTATATCATGTCCGATTGAATAATTAGACTTTGGTGGAAGGAAGGCAGGAGGCAGGAGGCAGGAGGCAGAAGGTTTTCTCCCATTGTCACCTTAATTTTATACACAAACGATGCTGCCGGACATGATATTATACCCAATTTCATTAATGAATTTTAATTCTTCTTGGTGGATAATTCCCTGCTGAATCCTTACAAATATAGTAGTCAATTAATTATGTCAAAGTGCGCCAAAATGCTTAAGTAGTAAAGCCGATCGCTACATAATCAATTTTCTAAATTAAGTAATTACCCTCACCGGATTCATCAGTATATCTGTTGAAAGATTTGTTAATGTTTATAAAAAATAAATATAAGTTCAAAATTAATGCAAACTAATAATATAAATCAACCAATGAACAAAGAAAAGTTAGAGCAATTAAATGCATTAACTAAAATAATGATTGTCAGTTTTTTGTGGCATGGTTCTGGTTTAATGAAATCTAGTCAAACTACTGAAACTGAACAAAATCTTACAAAAGCATCTCAGAAAAATCAAAAAAACTATCCCGAGCAAAAATAATTATCATGTCGGTCTTGCTAGTGCAGGATGGCAGAAATAACTGGTTACACAATTCTAAAACAATTACAAATCAAAAATGATTGACTGTCTTGAGTGCGTCTTATATCATGTTCGGTTGAATACTTACACTTTGGAGGAAGGAAGGTAGAAGGCAACCCACCCCTAACCCCTCCCAGGAGGGGAAGGCAGAAGGGAAGAAAAGGTTAAAAGGGATAAAGTTTTTTTATAACTGATTATCCGTTAGCGTAGCTCCCCCGGAGGGGGAACATGATATTACATTCTGGAGGGGCTGTGTGCGGAATTACTTCTGCACTTTATACGCCCCGTAGGAAACTTCAGAATTACACACTCGCTTTTAACTTTTGACTTTTAACTTTTGACTTTTAACTTTTGACTTTTAACTTCCGCGTAGCGGCAGCGCATTATTTTCTAACGAAGATATTCCCTCAAAATACGATTACGTTTTGGATCTTCCAACTTTTTCAATGCCTTTGACTCTATTTGCCTAATTCTTTCTCTCGTTAAATTAAAATGATCGCCAATTTCCTTTAGGGTTTTTTCTTGACCATCATCCAAACCAAATCGCATTCGTAACACATTTTTTTCTCGCTCAGTTAAAGTGTTGAGAACAGTTTCTACGTCTTCTTGTAGGCAATTTTCAAAGACATATTTTGCTGGTGTTTTCCCATGAAACTCGATCACTTCTTTATAGATAGTATTTTCTCCTTTGCCTATAGGAATTTCTAAAGATAACATTTCTTGAGCGCATTCTATAATAAATCGTAATTTCTCTGTTGTCATTTCCATGCGTGTAGCGACTTCTTCTGCAGTTAAGAGACAATGTTCCATTGACATCTGTCTAACTGTTTTCTTAATTTGGGAAATGGTTTCATAGAGATAAACTGGCAAGCGAATGATGCGAGAATAGTCACAAATAGCTCTAGTAATAGCTTGTCTAATCCACCAAATACCGTAAGTAGAGAATTTATAGCCTTTTGTATGGTCAAATTTTTCTGTAGCACGAATTAATCCTAAACTACCTTCTTGAATTAAATCTTGGAGGTCTAATCCTCGGTTTTGATATCGTTTGGCAATTGATGTCACCAGTCGCAGGTTAGCTGTCACCATTTGATTTTTTGCCTGTCTACCTTGTTGGAGGCGATCGCGCAATTCTGGTATACTCATTTTTACAGCTGTTGCCCATTCTGTTTCATTAGGCGATCGCTGGAGTTTTGTCTCTAAATTTTCACGAATTTCTTCTAAAGCTAATAATTCATCAATTTGATGGGCTAAACTAATTTCTTCCTCAGCACGCAAGCGAGGTATTTTATTAATTTCTTTGTTATAAAGTTGAATGGAGTCTTGGGTAAATGTTGCGGTTGGCGGTTCTATATCTTGGTCGTAGCTACTTTTAGTAGGCTCTTTATTTATAAATTCTTCTGTATATTCCCAATTATTTCTGGTTATATTTTCTAGCCAGTAAGTATCATAATAAGTAGGATTTTTACAGTCAATTAACCACCATTTAATTTTGATATTTATATTTTTTATTGTCTGAAGAGCAACTATTACTAACTGATGGTAGTTGTTTGTACAAATGAGTAATTTTTTTTTTTGCTTTGAGGAAGACTTTGGGAAATACTTATTATTTTGTCTTGAAGTCTACGGTGTGTTTTAAATTCTTTTTGTAGCAACTCAAACAAAAATATTTCTAAATTATCTTCTTCATTGCTATTAATTTTGTAAACATTATCAATAGATGCACTGTAAGAAATGGGTAACTCTAGCTCTTCAATCTCTAAATTTTCCAGTTGTAAATTATAGCCAAGTTTGTTAAATAGGGCTACTATTTTTTTCGGGCTATTAACTTTTTTTAGATCGTCTATTTCTAATGAATGCCCTATCACGATTGTCTGTCTCCACAATTAATTTACGCTAATATGTTGAGTCTTTAATATATTACGATTAAAAGTGTTATTATTTCTATTTTTTTTGAATTTGCCAAATTTGTAAGAAACATTTTTTTGTGTTTTCTGAATATATAGTTGTAGTTTTTGAGAATGATTGCTTATTTTTCCCTAATTATTTAAGGATTCAAGTCAAGCAAAATTTTTGCCCAATCTAAGACAATTAGCGATCGCGCTTAATCATACCTATCACTATCATCAAAGAGCTTGATGAATTTATAAAACTATTTATACCATATTTATTTTTTTATGTCAATTTTTATTTGTATATTCTTAAGATTTACGATGTTTGTAGGTAATTAATAAAGATTATCTGTATATATCATATTTAAAATCTCATGTCAAACTTTTATCATCTTGACTGATGTGCAAAGGAAACAGTTAGGATGATTATTTGTACAGTATGAGATGAAAATTATGGGGTCATTTCAGTTATCAGTTATCAGTACCTCTGTCTGTTTGTGCAGCATGACCTAGGAAAGCCAGGGGCTTGAAAATACTGAACGAATATTTTTTTCCCTTAAAAGGGGAGGCTTTAGACCCTATTTTTTGGTAATAGGCAACAGGGAAGAGGACATAAAGATTAATGTATAGCAGTCGCCATTACTGTATTTGACATATCAAAAGCTTAAAACTCAGACAAAGCCAGATTTTTCTTTCTCTCCTAGATAACTAATCGCCCTCTTCCTTCTGCGATAAAACTGTAGCTGACCATCTTGAACAGTGTGGTATTTATATGTCGTTTAATACTATTTTTAAACATTAATATAACTTGTCAATATTGATAATATATATTTATACATCAGCAATCAGCAGATAAAAGATTGAAGTAATGAATGATTATTAAATAGTCACCAGCAAAATTAACAGTTTTTATGAGAAAAATTTAGGAATAAAATTATGGAAACTTTATTAGGTATTTGTCTAGGGGTAGGTTTAAGTGCAGCTTGTGGTTTTCGCATATTTGTACCTCCTTTAGTCATGAGTATTGCAGCACAGTCAGGAAATTTAGAACTGTCTTCTGATTTTGCCTGGATGGGCACCCCACAAGCAACAATAGCTTTCGGAGTAGGTGCATTTTTAGAAGTTGCAGCTTACTATATTCCTTGGGTAGATGAATTATTAGATATTGTCGCTACTCCCACAGCAGTCATTGCAGGTACAATTATCACAAGTTCATTTGTGAGTGACATGAGTCCAATGTTACAGTGGACAATCGCTGCGGTTGTGGGAGGGGGTGCTGCGGGAACAGTGCAAGGTTTAACAGATGTTACTAGATTAGCATCTACAACTCTCACCGGAGGATTTGCAAATCCAGGAGTTTCTACAATGGAGCTATTAAGTTCCTCGGTGTTGTCAATTTTGGCGATTTCTGTACCAGTGTTCGCAGCTTTTCTTGTATTTGTAGTGATTGGGTTACTATTATCAGGGGTCAAAACTTTGCATCGAAAGTTGAGGCAGAGAAACAATACAGAAATACCACCGACAGAAATAGAGTAATATCATGTCTGGTAGCATCGGTATTGTATAGAGAAGGCAAGGAAGAAGTAGTAAATGATGTAGGTTGGGTTGAGGAACCGTTAGCGGAGCTTATCCGTTAGGATAAACCCAACAAATTATTATAGATTAGTGATCAGGACTTACGCACAACCACTATATATAGTAGGGGCACCTGCGGAGTATGCGAAGCAAACGGCCGTTCGCCCCTATAGATTGTGTATAATTTGATATTTTGCGTAAGTTCTGTTATATTATTTGCCTTTGAATCTTTCTTTCCCTTCTGCCTTTCTTATTTCACCGATATATACGATATATAGATGTAGGTTGGATTGAGGAACGATCTTCGTAGCTTATCCGTAGGATAAACCCAACAAAAGTAGGTATCTGTTGGGTTGCGCTATCGCTTAACCCAACCTACTGGACTGACTTGTACCATGTCCGGTTAAACAGTTATAAATAAACGACTATTATCAGGGGTCAAAACTTTGCATCGAAAGTTGAGGCAGAGAAATAATACAGAAATACCACCGACAGAAATAGAGCATTGACTTGTACCATGTCCGGTTAAACAGTTATAAATAAACGACTCAATAAACCACATCAAAAAAATGATAACCCTGTAGGGACGTTGCATGCAACGTCCCTACTTTGTGGTCTACTCAAATGAAAAGCGCTGTATGCGTAATATCATGTCCGGACTTTAAATAAAGAAACTATTACAACTGTTGTATACTTTTTCTAGTCATTATTCACATCAATCTATGAAAGCAGAAAACTCCAGTCCAAAAATTGACTATGATGTAGCGATCGTTGGTGCGGGACCAGTGGGACTAGCAACCGCCCTTGGTTTACGTCAACGTGGGATCGAAAATATTATTGTCCTCGACCAAACCAGGGCTTTCCGTAAAGTTGGTCAGGTTGTCGATCTTTTACCAAATGGCTTAAAAGCAGTTAAATATATTGATAACCAAGCTTACGAAAACATTAAAGAAACTGGTCAGAAATTCAACAACCCGCCACAACCTAACCCGGAAAGTGAATCAAAAAAAAATCAGCCTTCGCTAGAATGGACAACCAGAAATGTCAAAGGGCAAAAAATCCATTCATTTCCTCTGGCATACGATGAATACTTTCGTAAGTACGGAGAAGGTCGAGTATCAATTTCTTGGTACGATTTACAGACTCAATTGAGAATGCTATTACCAAGCGATCGCCTCAAAATTAATCACCGTTGTGTTAATGTAGTTGCCGAACCAGAATTGAAATGTGTTCGAGCTGATTTCATTTCTAATCAGGGGGTAGAAGCTAACCCCTATGCTCACTGGGAAAATAAACAGCAAGATGATAAAAATAGCACTGTTAGTTCCTCCCCATTACCACAATCGGAAATTATCTCAATCCGCGCTAAACTATTGATTGCAGCAGATGGGATTAACTCTACAGTGCGTCAGGTAATCTACAAAAACAGTCCATATAGTGTATATAGAAAACCAGAATATTCAGGTATTGCTGCTATTGGCAGTGGGGGAGCATATGAGATTCCAGAAGCATTGTCACAGGAAATCAAGGAGCAGTTTATCCATAATTCGCGATTAGTAAGCATCATGAATGACCAAATATCCAAAGATTCTACAATAGATGAAACCACCAGAATGATCTTATTTTCCCGTAAAGCTGGTAAATTTGGATATCTAATCCACGCAGCTTTACCTTTAGAGTTATTAGCAGGGAAGTCAGGAAAAGAATTAATTAATATTGCCCTAGAAGAGTTGAAAAAAGCCAATTTTCCAGAAATGATTCAGCAGTTGGTGGCATTATCCTCCCCAGAGCAGATTCTGTCACGTCCATATTATCTTCACCGTGCCGCTGTTTCCGACACAGAGCAGCCAAAGTGGAATATAGGGCGGGTTGTATTGGCGGGGGATGCTGCCCATGGAATGCCACCATTTATGGCTCAAGGTGCTAACCAAGGACTGGAAGATGCTGCTGTCATGGCAACGTTGGTGTCTGAAATTGGTAAGCAAAATCAGTGGGATGATATAGCTGCTATAGAAGCTGCATTTAGTAAATATGAGAGTTTGCGTCGCCCACTGATTGAATTAATTCAACAAGCAACATTAACAAGGGAACCCCTTTCTTCAGAAGAGCATAGGCAGGAGTACAATCGACAAATTTACGCTCGTAATATTGAGGAAATTATGCAAACATTATTGTAAAGGTGGTGGGAAATACTGTTATAAGTGGAATGGGCATCTTGCCCGTTCCTGATATTTTCACCAGGATTTTCCCAACAGTTGAATTTCTCTAAATCATTTTCTTCAGACTATAATTTTACCGACAATTATATAGTTCATAACTATAATTAACTGTGGAATGGACATCTTGCCCGTTCCTGATATTTTCACCAGGATTTTCCCAACAATTAAATTTTTCTAAATCATTTTTCGGTAGTCCTGCATAGTAATGGTCAAGTAAAAATTGTGGCATTATAATGATGTATGAAGTTCCATACAGCTCCAATGTGATTACTTAACTTTTTAGAAAAGGATAATGTTTTTCTTACCTTTCCTTCC
>NZ_JAAHHG010000157.1 GCF_010692555.1 Okeania sp. SIO3B5
ATTTATTTTTTTCCCCTTTAAAGGGGAAAAAAATAAATTTTTTCTTATCTTAGTCGATTGGATATGGCGAGGAGACCTCGCCATCCCTCGACCGCTTTTTTATCCATGAATGGAGAGGCTTTATACCTTAATTTTTCGGTAATTATAGACTGATTGCTTAAATTATTAAATCCGCTTTATAGAAATGTTTTGAATATTTTTAATATAGTTATATTAAAGCGGATTTCGTATGAATTAAAATTGTCATGGTAAAGAAAAATGACAGAGTTTATTCCTGTGAATGAGCCTTTACTAAACGGAAAAGAAAAACAATATTTGAATGAATGTATTGATACTGGTTGGATTTCTTCTGAAGGCTCTTTTGTTAAACAATTTGAACAAGCTTTTGCTAATCGTGTAGGTAGAAAATATGGTATTGCTGTTTGTAATGGTTCAATGGCAATTGATGCAGCAATTAGTGCTTTAGGTATTGGTGAAGGAGATGAGGTTATTCTACCTACTTTTACTATTATTTCTTGTGCGGCAGCAATTGTGAGAGCAGGTGCAATTCCTGTTGTAGTAGATTGTGATTCGAGTAATTGGAATATTGATATTAAGCAATTGGAAGCTAAAATTACTCCGCAAACTAAAGCTATTATGGTGGTTCATATTTATGGATTACCAGTAGATATGAATCCAGTATTAGAAATAGCCGCAAAATATGGTTTAAAAATCATTGAAGATGCGGCTGAAATGCACGGACAAACTTACTTTGGTAAACCTTGTGGTAGTTTTGGAGAATTGAGTACCTTTAGTTTTTATCCTAATAAACACGTTACCACGGGTGAAGGGGGAATGATTGTTACCGATGATGAAATACTAGCTGAAAAATGTCGCTCTTTGAGAAATCTTTGTTTTCAACCACAACAACGTTTTATCCATGAAGAATTAGGTTGGAATTTACGCATGACTAATCTACAAGCAGCATTAGGTTTGGCGCAATTAGAAAGGTTAGATGAATTTATCCAGCGTAAGCGAAATATGGGTAAACTTTATACTGAACTTTTAGCAGATGTTTCTGAATTAGAATTACCTCTAACAAAAACAGAATATGCTGATAATATTTATTGGGTTTATGGGGTTGTACTCAAAGATTCTGTTCCTTTTGATGCTAAAGAAGCAATGAAAAAGTTGCGCGAACAAAAAATAGGTACTCGTCCTTTTTTCTGGTGTATGCACGAACAACCAGTATTCCAAAAAATGGGATTATTTAAGCAAGAATCTTGCCCTGTAGCTGAAAATATAGCAAGACGTGGATTTTATCTTCCTAGTGGTTTAGCTTTAAATAACCAACAAATACAAACAGTTGTAAAATCATTAAAAACAATTTTTGCTTAATTATATTAAGAGGTTTTAGGTGGTAGGTTTTAGGTGGTAGGTTTTAGGTTTTAGGTTTTAGATTTTATACCAATTTAAAATCAAGAATTCTACAAAATGGAAAGGTGGATATTTATGCTGAAATTTTAACCATTCAGTCGCTAGTTATCAACCATAAACTTTCATCATTTATTGTATTTATACGAGGAATTAAAATTAAGATTTAGCGAAAATTAAAAGCCTGGTGTCGCTACGCGGAAATTAAAAGTCAAAAGTTAAAAGTCAATCATTTTTGATTTGTAATTGTTTTAGGATTTTGTAACCAGTTATTTCCACCATCCTGCACTAGGAAAAAGATTTATCATTAGCTAACTTTAGCTATTAGACATCTCCAAAAATCAAAAATAAAATCAAATTATTACCCATAAATTATCAATTATCCCCCTCCTGGGAGGGGCGAGGGGTGGGTTCCCTGTTCCCTGTTCCCTCTTTTCTGGAGATGTCTATTTATGTTGATTTTAATTGCTGATAACCCAGTTCCTCTGTAGGAGGCGATCTGACTACTAATAGATGAATGCTTACTTAAAATTAGCTCTCTCCAATGGTAGAAGCTACCTCTTTATATAATTTCCTCTCCCTTTTGTTCTTCTTCCTTCTCCCTTATTCCTTATTCTTTACTTCCTTTTTTTTCTACCTTCTCCCTTCTCTCTTCTCCCTTCTCCCTTCTCTCTTCTCCCTTCTACCTTCTACCTTCTACCTTCTACCTTCTACCTTTTCCCTTCTCCCTTCTTCCTTCTTCCTTCTTCCTTCTTCCTTCTTCCTTCTTCCTTTATAAATGGATGACAAATTTATGATAATTATCAAAGAACAATTATCTTGGCTAATAATATTAGCAGGAATTATTTATTCCTTGTATTTATTTTCTCAAGTCGCTTATGGTGCATTTTTTAATGGTGATTCTGGACTTAAAGCTTTATTAGCAAAACAATTAAGTAGTGGAAAGTTACGTTTTGACTTAATTCCATCTGAAGAAAAATGGGTGAAAGAACTTTGGAATCAAGGGCTTTATCCCTATGAAAAACCGTTTGTTTTTTGTTTAAATAATCGCTACTATATTTCTTTCCCCTTTACTTTTTCTTTAATTACTGCACCTTTGTATAAACTTTTTGGTTATAGAGGTTTATATTTAATTCCTTTAGTTTCTACCTGGGCTGTTTGGATAACTTTTAATTTAATTTGTCAATCTTTGAACTTTAACATTATCAATATAAGCCTGGGGTTAATTGCCCTAATTTTTGCTTCAAATCTAACTTTATATAGTGCGATGTATTGGGAACATACATTAGCTATTGCACTTTGTTTTGCGGGAATGAGTTTTTTCTTTATCCCTCAAATGTCTATATTTAATGTCATTATCACTGGATGTTTAGTTGGATTATCAGTTTGGGTTAGGTCTGAGTTTTTCGCTATGGTTGGCACTTTAACAATAGTAGTTATTTTACAAGCTTTTTATCAAAATAATTTACTAGCATTTTTAGCAAATCCCAACAATTTTAACTGGAGTAATCTATATCTAAATTTGCAACTCCCAATTTTTTACTTAATCAGTATGTTTTTGGTCGTCGGTGCTTTTTTAGTAACTAACAAAATTATTTATGGATATTTTTTAGGTCTTCATTCTCTGTTAGTGCTGGAAGAATTTTCCCTATCAAGAAGAATCGAAGAATTTAAAATAATTATTCAATTTTTAACTAAGTCTTTAATAGAATATTTCCCTCTAAGCATTTTTCCTATCTTTTACATTCTGTTATTTTGCATAGAAAATTCTCCAGATTTATTGAATGTTAATTTAATGATTGCTATCCTTGTATTAATAGGCATAATAATCACAGGATTTCAATTCATCAAAGGAGGTGTAAGAGAACTAAAAAATAAAATCAAACAATGGTTTATTCCTTTGATAGCAACAATTTTATGGTTTTATTTCATGGGTAAAACAAGTGTAGAAGTGAATAATCAGATAACAATTATTTATTTGATATGTTTATTTTTTGTAGTAGGAGTATCTCTTTTAGTTGATATAGCACCTGATGAATTTACAGTTGGAGGAAAACAATGGGGACCAAGATATTTATTAATCCTTCTCCCCCTTATTTCTTTGATGGTGATTGAACAATTACAATACTTTCAAAATTTATCATCAACTATATTCTATTATGTTGCTTTATTTACTGTTGTAACTTTTGTGGTTTTAGGTATATATAAAAATCTATATTTAGGAACAATCTACATAAATAAAAACAGTAAAGATATTGAGCCAACAATTCAATTTTTAGCTAAAAATACTGACCCTATAGTTGCTGTTTCTCATCAACACGCAGCCCAAGCGTTAGAATTTTCTTTGCCTCAAAAAACTGTATTATTTCGTGCTGAAGAAAGCAAGGATTTATTAAATTTAGCTCAAGCATTGTTACAGAAAAGCTTAGATAAATTCATTTACATTTGTTATCCCCATCGTGTCTGTAATCCATTAACAGAAGCCACTGAAAAACTTAAATTTAGTCAAAATAATCAATTATTTCAGGTTAAATTAAATAATTTAGGTACTTATGGCAAATATCCTATTTATCAAGGAGAAATTGTTGAAGTAAGTGAACATAGCAATTCTCATATTGATGAGGTACAAAATTCATTTGTTTTAGGGAGTATTCAATAATGGATAATGGATAATGGATAATGGATAATTGATAATGGATAATTGATAATGGATAATGGATAATTGATAATGGATAATTGATAATTGATAATTGATAATTGATAATTGATAATTACCTCTCTTTAAAAGGAAGAGGATTGAATAAAAGGAAAATTAATTCATTGTTTCTCCTTTAAAGGAGAGGCTTGAAACCTTAATTATTCGATAATTAGATAAAATTTGAGAAACTCTATATACATTTTTTTGGAAATAGTAAATATGAAGTTTAAAGGGAACAAAAAAACAGGGGAAATAAGGCAATAAATCTGTAGGGGCGAATGCCATTCGCCCTCACTATATGTAGAGCCTCCCCTTCATTAATGGATAATTGATAATGGATAATTGATAATTGATAATTGATAATTACCTCTCCCTAAAAGGAAGAGGATTGAATAAAAGGAAAATTAATTCATTGTTTCTCCTTTAAAGGAGAGGCTTGAAACCTTAATTATTCGATAGTTAGATAAAATTTGAGAAACTCTATATACATTTTTTTGGAAATAGTAAATATGAAATTTAAAGGGAACAGAAAACAGGGAAAATAAGGCAATAAATCTGTAGGGGCGAATGGCATTCGCCCTCACCATAAGTAGAGCCTCCCCTTCATTAATGGATAATGGATAATGGATAATGGATAATTGATAATTGATAATTACCTCTCCCTAAAAGGAAGAGGATTGAATAAAAGGAAAATTAATTCATTGTTTCTCCTTTAAAGGAGAGGCTTGAAACCTTAATCATTCGGTAATTAGATAAAATTTGAGAAACTCTATATACATTTTTTTGGAAATAGTAAATATGAAGTTTAAAGGGAACAGAAAACAGGAGAAATAGGGAAAGAAATCTGTAGGGGCGAATGCCATTCGCCCTCACCATAAGTAGAGCCTCCCCATTCGCAATTTAAATGCGCAACAAATCAAAGCAATTAAGTTTTTCAAACATAGTAAAAAAATCAAGAAAAAATTATGTCTAATCAATTAGTTTGTACTGTTTTACCTACTTTCAATGAAAAAGATAATATTCGTCCTTTAATTGAAGGTTTAATCGCCAGCGTACCTCATCCTTATCTAATTTTAGTCGTAGATGATAATTCTCCAGATGGTACTTGGAAAATAGTAGAAGAAATTGCCCATAATTACTCCCTTTCTCCTCAAGACGACAATTTTAAATCGGGTGTAGCATTAATTAAACGTATGAATGAAAAAGGTTTAACTTCCGCAATTCAAAGAGGAATAAATGAAGCGATCGCTACTTATGATGCTAAGATTATTACCTGGATGGATTGTGATTTATCTATGCCACCAGAAGATGTACCTAAGTTAGTCAAACTAATTAGAGAAGGGGATGCAGATGTGGCAGTAGGTTCTCGTTGGGTAAAAGGTGGAAAAGATATTGCTCATGGTATGATGGCTCGTATCTTAAGCTGGATTATTAATAATTATGCAATGTTATTTCTGGGTAATCAAGTACATGATTATACCAGTGGTTTTATTGCAGCACGAAGTGAAGTATTAAAGAAAATTCCTTTAAAGGGTGATTATGGAGAATATTGTATTGATTTATTATGTCGCGCTTTCCGTTTAGGTTATCATTTAGTAGAAGTACCTTATGTGTGTGTACCTCGCACTACAGGAGAAAGTAAAACAGGGGTTAATTTGTTAGATTATTTAGATAAAGGACGTGATTATGTAACAACAGTTTGGCAACTTTGGCGGCAAAAAGAAGCTTAACGAAGTCAAAAGTCAAAAGTCAAAAGTCAAAAATAAAAAGTTAGAAGTTACAGTATATTTCGGGGAAATGAGGTACAGATTAATTAATTGATAATTACCTCTGGTTAAAACCCTCCTTCCAATAAGAGCGGGAACAAAAAACTTTCTCCTTTTACTACTCTTTCTTCTTCTTTCTTCTCTCCTGACTCCTGACTTCCCCTCCTGGGAGGGGGAGGGGCGAGGGGTGGGTTGACTCCTAAATAATTAAGATTAATATCATACAGTAATTCACCAACGCCAAAATAGGTAGTTTTGCTAATCTGTCTTGTACAAAACTTCTTGATAATTAATCGCTTAATAACCCATAATTATTGCTCTGCTGGTTAAATATAAAAGCATTGAAAAATAAAAATAAGTGCCTTTTTGGAATCGAAAAAAGTGCAAATTTATCAGCTATTCATGCTCAAAAAGGAGCGTATTTTAGGCAAAAATTGGGCAGAAAAATCATTCTTACAATTCTTACTTCTACCTCCTCGCTCCCGAGCCATTTCTCCTATCTTCCCCTCCCCTCCTGGGCTATGCTTTACCCACATATTTCTTAACATAAAACTTGACAAAACTGACAAATTATGGGTAAGTCTTAGTTCAGCTTTTTTGGGAAAAAAATGTATGAAAAAGCACATTTATTTGTGAATTTTTAAGTATTTTAACTTAGATACTATGATTTTTTCTCCGTGTCTCCCCCTCTCCGTGTCTCCCCGTCCGCACAAGGGTTTCAGGAGTTATGGGTAAGGGATAGCCTCCTGGGAGGGGCTAGGGGTGGGTTGGGAGGGGCTAGGGGTGGGTTGTCTCCTACCTTCCCCTCCTGGGAGGGGTTAGGGGTGGGTTAAAAGACTTTTTCAGCAAACCCATAATTAATAATTAGGTAAATTATGAGCAAACCAAATTTTTTTTCTCTTTTAAAATTAGATGAAATTATCGGTTTAGATTTACGCTCCCTTGCCATATTTCGGATTGGTTTAGCGTTAATGACTCTTACGGATATAATAATTCGTTCTCAAGCTTTAAATGCTCATTATACTGATAGTGGAATTTTACCACGCTCCGTTCTAATTGATATGCTCAATCCTTGGTATTGGTCAATTAATTTAATTAGTGGTCATCCCTTCATACAAGGATTAATATTTGCCGTAGCTATATTCTTTGCTTTAGCTATGTTATTCGGTTATCGTACTAGACTAGCAACTATTGCTACTTGGGCATTAATAATCTCTCTAAATAATCGTAATCCAGCATTAATTTTTGCCGCAGATCATGTGTTGCGGGCAATGCTTTTTTGGTCAATGTTTTTACCATTAGGTGCTTGTTATTCAATAGATAGTGCCCTTAATTCTTCCAGTAATTCTTTACCTAAAAAAGTATGTAGTGGAGCAACTTTAGCTTTTTTAATTCAACTTTGTTATATCTATATTTGGTCAGCAGCTTTTAAAACCAAAAGTGACATTTGGTGGCCTGATGGAGACGCTGTTTATTACTCATTAAGTTTTGACCAATATTCCACAGCATTTGGTCAATTTTTATTGAGTTTTCCTCAAGAAATTTTAAAATTACTGACTATTTCTGCACTTATTTTTGAGTGGATTGGACCGTTAATCATATTTATCCCTTTTCGGAATGCTTTATTACGTTGTATAGCAATTGTTTCTTTTACCTTATTACATATTGGTTTTGAACTATGTTTTCACATCGGCATTTTAAGTTATCTAAGTATCTTTAATTGGTTAGCATTAACACCTAGTTTAATTTGGGATAAAGCAGAACAAAAAATAGAAAATCAACAACGTCAAGGATTAACCATTTATTACGATGCTGATTGTGGTTTTTGTAAAAAAGTAGTTTATTTATTGCGTACCTTCTTAATTTTGCCGAAAACTCCTGTATTAATGGCACAAGATTATCCATCTATTTATGAAGATATGTTAGCCCAAAATTCTTGGGTAGTAGAAGATTGGCAAAAAAATTGTTACTTCAAATGGGAAGGAATAATTTATGTAGTGAGTTTATCTCCTTTATTTAGTTTTCTTGTACCTATCTTAAAATGGCAACCTATAAAATCTTTAGGTACTAAAATTTATGAAACAATTGCTTCTAATCGTAAATTTGCAGGCAAGTTTACTGCACCTTTAAAATTTCGACCAATTGAAGTTTGCCCTTCCTTAATTTTCAACCTTATTACTATTACTTTACTTCTACTTACTACCATGTGGAATTTGAGAAGTTTTGTCAAACAAACCTATGCTTGGCGTAAAGAACAGAAAAATGATTGGATTACAGCTACTCATAAACTACTAAATAAACGAACTCTTCAATATATTCATCCTATTGGTTACATAACTCGTTTAGATCAAACATGGAGTATTTTTGCTCCCGCGCCACCCAGAGATGATGGTTGGCACGTTATTGAAGGTAAATTAAAAGATGGAAGTACAGTTAATGTTTTAGCAGAAGAACAACCAATTACTTGGGATAAACCAAATATTAAACAGCGTCAAGAGTTTTATGAAACAATTCAATGGCGAGTTTATTTGATTACTCTTAACCGTGCAGTAGGAAAAAAATTATATCCTCATTATGCAGCTTATCTTTGTCGTCAATGGAATTCTACTCATCAAGGTAAAAAACAATTAGATGGTTTGATTATTTACTATATGGATGAAAGAACTGTACCTCCTAATGAAATACAAACAGTTGAAAAAACAGTTCATTATGAACAATCTTGTTCAAATAAGAGCGAATAGTTAATACCAGTAGCAGATGTTCAAATAGATTTGAATTATCCTCGTAGTCAAGATTTCCGAATGTGGCAATTAAGCGATCGCCTCTTCTAAATCTTAAATCTTCTGAAGTCATATCAAATCCGTTTAATTCGGTATAAAAAAATATTCCATCTTCACCCAGAGCGGAAAGAATTCTGACTTCTCTTCCCTTCTAAATTCTGAATTCTGGATTGCAGAATTGCTGAATTCTGATTCACTATCTTATTACACCGATGCTACCGGATTTGATATCAGAAGTAATCCCTGGTTAACTTTGAGCATTTGTAAAAGTTCTAAATTATTTGCGTGATGCCATAGGTTTTGTGTGACAAACTGGGCAAAAAAAAGCCTCCTCTGAAGTTGAGGAGGTTTTTGTTGGGTTTCCAACTAATCCGCATTAACCCAAGTTGTGGGAGCGGTACTGCTTCCGTTACAACTCCTGGCGGTACAGTGTTTCCAACTAATCCGCATTAACCCAAGCGGGGGGGGTGGGTTCCTTCAAAAGCTCATTGGCGTTGAGAACGTCAAGTTTCCAACTAATCCGCATTAACCCAAGCGGGGGGGGAGGCATTAAAACGCATTTTGGGTGGAAAAGCAGCAGGTTTCCAACTAATCCGCATTAACCCAAGCGGGGGGGAAATATTCAATCTGTGGATACCGCTTCCACAGAAGTTTCCAACTAATCCGCATTAACCCAAGCGGGGGGGAACATTATCAACGGAACCGATGGAAACGACAATTTAATTGTTTCCAACTAATCCGCATTAACCCAAGCGGGGGGGCGCTATTGCAGCTGGCAATACTGGATACCGTAAAAGTTTCCAACTAATCCGCATTAACCCAAGCGGGGGGGATTAACCAAAACGAAAGTGGAGGTTTTGATATAGTTCTAGGGTTTCCAACTAATCCGCATTAACCCAAGCGGGGGGGAAGGCTACATCCATGTTTTTAACAAAGCAGCCTAAAGTTTCCAACTAATCCGCATTAACCCAAGCGGGGGGGATTCTGTGAAGGTAGTGATGGACGACGATGGGGCTTATAGTTTCCAACTAATCCGCATTAACCCAAGCGGGGGGGACTGCAGTGGCTTTTACAGTGTTACCATCACTAAAGTTTCCAACTAATCCGCATTAACCCAAGCGGGGGGGATAATTCCCCCAAATCCACCACTCGTATAGCCTCCTTAATGTTTCCAACTAATCCGCATTAACCCAAGCGGGGGGGCAATAGCTAATCAAGCTAAGCAGCGGGAAGCAGAGTGTTTCCAACTAATCCGCATTAACCCAAGCGGGGGGGAGGTAGAAAGGGATAAAAAATTTGGGGAAATTATTAATGTTTCCAACTAATCCGCATTAACCCAAGCGGGGGGGAGCTACGTTTTTGAACCACGACATAGCAAGGCTTTCAGACCCCCAAATATACACGCCCCTTTGATAAAAAAATCAACAAGGCAAATTTTGGCAAAATGACGACCCTCAAACCCGCTCCTGGCAAGGCACATACACGGGTCAACGAGAGAATAAGGGTTCCAGCGATTCTCGGAGGCGCGTATGTGGGGTACCATGCAAAGATGAAAAACCACCTTTTAACCACTCCTAAAAAACTAGAAATGATAAAAAAGCTACTGCTATTCATTTTTTGAGGTTCTTTATACTACTTTCGCTACTTTCAATATAAACCCTAGACATACAAATTGTCAACCCCCTTTTAAAAGTCAAAAGTCAAAAGTTAAAAGTCAAAAGTATTGATTGGTAAGGCTTTTAGGATTTTGTCACTGGCCCAAGTAGGGTTTGCTGAAAAAGTCTTTTTTAAGGAGTAGGGGAGCGGGGGAGTAGGGGAGTAGGGGAGAATTTTTTTGCCCAACTCTTACTAAAAATGCTAACCTTTTGAGCATGAAGAGCTGAAAACTATGTACTTTTTCAATACCTAAAAAGGCTAAAACCTTTATCTGGCAATTATTTGATATTTAATCAGCAAACCCTAAGTAAAATTAATCACTAAATTATTAAACACTTCAGAAAAATTACTGAAAAATTTCCTGTGATCAGATTGATATAGCGCTGTGCGCAGGCAACAGGCAACAGGCAACAGGCAACAGGCAACCCACCCCTCGCCCCTCCCCCTCCCAGGAGGGGAATAAATTGCCGATAATATAAGACTTTTAGCTATTTAGCCTTTCCTGCAATTTGTAAATATACCAGCGCTCATTGCTATATTAAGTCTTCATTTCTAGAAAAGGGAGTAGGGAGTAGGGGGAAAGAATTGATAAATAGGGTTTGCTGAAAAAGTCTTAGCTGAATGCTAACCGCTGAATACTTAAAAACTAATGTTCCTGCAACCAACTCAACAAATCTTCCAGGCTATTTAAGTCTAAAAAATATTCTCCTAAGTTATCTAAATCTTCAATAGATAAATCTTCAATTTGACTACTTATTGCCTCTGGAATTTCTCCAAAGCGCTTTTTAAGTTGACGCATTATTAACCGTAATTGCCCTTTTTTTTCTGCATAACTTATCCGTCCTCTTTCATCTTGGAGCATCATTCCTCGGCGGTCTAACATATCTAACTCTTCCGGCGTCATGTTAATTTGTTCGGCAATATTTAAAGCCTTTTCTATTTCCGAAACTTCTCCTAAATTCTCCGGTATCTCATCTAAACTACTAGCTTCTTTGAGAAAATAAATCCACTTATCACTCAAGCTTTCTAACTCAGACAAACTTTTCTTAAATTTGGGCAATTCCACAAAAATTAGTCGCAATTCTTTATCCAAACATTCAAAATTTTTCTCCTCTTCTTTAAACACAAACTTATTAATTACCTTCTCACTCTTTTTAAATAACATAAAATCCGTAATTGTCACAGCTATAGCCGGATTTAGTAGAGGGTACTTTTCTCCTTTGTCTAACTGATTAGCATAAGCTTTAGCTAAATTGTAAGCTACCCGTTTATTAAAAGCTCCCATCCATGCTACTTGCATTTCAATCATCACCAGAGAATCATCGAATAAAACAGCTTTAACATCCAAATAGGTATCTTTTAATGAGATAACTTTACCAGGATTAAAAGGATTAACAATCGTCAAAGACTGAATCGTTTTTTTACCCTCATAAATAATCGCATTCAGAAAGCTAATTAAGATATCTTCACTTTCTTCTGAACCGAATATTTTTTTAAAAGCATAATCAATTTTAGGACTAACAAATTTCATAGTATTTTGTCTCCGAATGTAAGCATTCAGCCGTCAGCTATCAGCTATTGCTTTAATAAAACTATAAATACTGAAAGTAAAATCACTTCTGTTCGTAATAAACCATAATAAAGACAAAAGCAAGAATTTTTAGATATATTTCCATCCGGAAATTATTGGCTATTTGTACAAAATAATTCATATTTCGGTTTTAATAAAACGTAAGCATTCAGCTATTAGCTGTCAGCTCTCAGCTCTTATGAGAGGATTTTAATATATAGATTTAAAGGCAGCTTTTATAGTAAAATTTAATTCTCATTTAATTAGTAAAGCTTTTATCTAGAACTAAAAAGAAGCAATGGCTGATGGCTGATAGCTGACGGCTGAATGCTTACAATAAAATTTTGAATAGTGCGAATTAAATTGACAAATAAATAATCAACAAAATCCGCACTTTTGTTCAGAATAATTATTATTCCAATCAACCAATTTCAGTTAACTGATAACTATATTTACCGCTTCACCAACTTTTTACTCACCTTCCGCAACCGCACCGACTCAGGAGTAATTTCCACCAACTCATCTGGTCCGATATATTCCAAAGCTCGCTCCAAACTCATATCCACAGGCGTTTGCAACTGCACCAATTCATCCCCAGTAGCAGAACGATGGTTAGTCAACTGCTTAGTTTTGCACACATTCAAATCCAAATCTTGAGGACGGTTATGCTCCCCTACAACCATACCCTTATAAACCTTCGTACCAGGAGTAATAAAAAACACTCCACGGTCTTCAGCATTTTTCAACGCATAAAAAGTCGCCACACCTTCCTCAAATACAATAATCACCCCATTGCGTCGCGCTTCAATTTCACCAATAAACGGACGATAATCTAAGAAACTATGGTTCATAATACCGTCCCCACGAGTCAGACGCATAAACTCACCCCGGAAACCAATCAAACCACGAGCAGGAACCGAAAATTCTAACTGAGTACGACCATTTGTACCAACCTGCATATTCTGCATCTCACCTTTGCGCTGACCTATTCTTTCGATGCAACCACCAACAGCATCTTCTGGAACATCCATTACTAAAAGTTCAAATGGTTCGCATGGTTGACCATTTACTTCTCGATAAATAACTTGAGGTTGGGAAACTTGAAACTCATAACCTTCTCGACGCATGGTTTCAATCAAAATACCTAAGTGTAGTTCCCCACGACCAGAAACAGAAAATTTCTCTGGAGAGTCAGTTTCTTCTACTCGCAATGCAACATTAGTTTCTAACTCTCGCATCAAGCGATCGCGTACTTGCCGAGAAGTTACAAATTTTCCTTCCTTACCAGCAAATGGAGAGTCATTTACAGAAAAAGTCATTTGCAGAGTAGGTTCATCTACTTTAATTAAAGGTAGTGCTTGAGGTTCATTCGGACAAGTAATAGTTTCACCAATATTAGCATCACTAAATCCAGCAACTGCCACAAGATTACCAGCAGCAGCTTCTGCAATGTCAATGCGTGCCAGACCTTCAAACCCCATTAGTTTAGAGATTTTTGATTTAACAACAGTTCCATCTTCCTTGACAATAGCTGCTTGTTGCCCAGACCTAATCACACCATTGTGAATCCGACCTACAACTATTCTGCCCAAATATTCTGAATAGTCGAGAGTTGTTACCTGTAACTGTAGAGGTTTTTCAGGGTCTCCCACTGGTGGTGGGACGTGGTCTAAAATAGCATCGAAGAGACACTGCATATCTGTTGACTCTACATCCAGTTCTTTTTTGGCGTAACCTGCCAAACCAGAGGCAAACAAATAGGGAAAATCACATTGGTCATCATCAGCTCCCAGTTCTATAAATAGGTCTAGAACTTTATTCACTGCAGCGTGGGGGTCAGCTCTGGGACGGTCAATTTTGTTGACGATAACTATGGGCCGTAATCCTTTTTCCAGAGCTTTTTTAAGGACGAAGCGAGTTTGAGGCATTGGGCCTTCATTAGCATCAACAATGAGCAAACAGCCGTCCACCATACCAAGGACTCGTTCTACTTCTCCTCCAAAGTCAGCGTGACCAGGAGTATCGACAATATTAATTAGAGTATCCTTGTATTTTACAGCAGTATTTTTGGAAAGAATTGTAATCCCACGTTCCCTTTCCAAGTCGTTAGAGTCCATTACACAATCCGGAACCTCTTCCCCTTCGCGGAAGATACCGGATTGCTTGAGGAGTGAGTCAACTAGGGTTGTTTTGCCGTGGTCAACGTGGGCTATGATGGCTACGTTGCGAATAGGAAGAGACATAAGAAGTTTGTATTACAACTATTAGTGTTAAGTTTATTTAACTATTGTAGCTGAGATAAGACAAAGATGGGTCATTTCAGTTATCAGTTAGTCACTCAAAAGCCCCCTAAATCCCCCAATCTTGGGGGACTTTGAGGAGCAAATTGACTATTGTTCCCCCCAGAATTGGGGAGCTAGGGGGGCAAATTTCAGTCATCAGTCAAATAATTTTTCAGGAGGTGTAGGGGGAGACCCCTACCAAAAGTTTCCAACTAAAAAGCCCCCTAAATCCCCCAATCTTGGGGGACTTTGAGGAGCAAATTGACTCTTGTTCCCCCCAGAATTGGGGAGCTAGGGGGGCACAATTAAGTAAAGCCCCCTAAATCCCCCAAAATTGGGGGACTTTGAGGAGCAAATTGACTCTTGTTCCCCCCAGAATTGGGGGGGCTAGGGGGGCACAATTAACCCCTAAATCCCCCAAAATTGGGGGACTTTGAGGAGCAAATTGACTCTTGTTCCCCCCAGAATTGGGGGGCTAGGGGGGCAAATTTCAGTATCAAAAAACTTTTCAAACATCCTCTTAGAGAGTCTTGTTGCTGATAGCTGAATCCTGACAATCTGCACTTCATCTAACATAGTAAGTTCATTTATTTATTCATTCCTGAATCTCGTATTTTTTGTCAAAAAATGTGATTTATAATTGAAGATTTTCTACAATCATCGTAAGCATTCAGCTATCAGAATTTCCTAGGTCATGCTGCGCAAACAGCTTTTGAAATAATCAAGAAATTACTAAGGTTAGCTGAATATTTTTTTTTATAAGTTTTAATTCTCCTTGGAGACTAATTCCTCTTTTGAGCTGAGAATAAGCTAATAACTCATAGCTGATAGCTGATAGCTGACAGCTGAATGTTTACCAATCATCTCTCTCTTTCCCTCACACAAAAAATATGTTATAGTTTATTGACTATAAAATAAATTTTATTTGTTTGAGTGCTATCTATGGCTTTACCACCATCATTAGAACGTATTGTTAAAAAATTCCAACGGGCATCTTCTAATAAGTTGCGCTATGAACAACTGCTTTGGTATGCCAAAAAATTACCTGATTTTCCAGAAGCTGAAAAAATACCAGAAAACAAGGTTTATGGTTGTCAATCTCAGGTATATATTACTGCTAACTTAAATGATGGTAAGGTTTGGTATCAAGGAGATTCTGATGCTCAGTTAGTGAAGGGATTAGTAGCTTTATTAATTGAGGGAATTAATGGATTAACACCTGAAGAAATTGAGCAAATAACTCCAGATTTTATTCAAGATACAGGTTTAAAAGCAAGCTTGACTCCTTCCCGTGCTAATGGTTTTTATAATATTTTTCAACTGATGAAAAGTAAAGCTAATTTGTAAGCATTTCCTACGGAATGCTGCGCAAACAGCCGTCAGCCATCAGCTATTAGTTATTGCTTTTAGTTTAGAATAAAAGCTTTATTAATTAGACATTTCCAAAAATCAAAAATAAAATCAATTCTCACACATAAATTATCAATTCTTCCCCTCCTGGGAGGGGTTAGGGGTGGGTTCCCTACTGCCTACTGCCTACTGCCTACTGCCTCTTTTCTGGAGATGTCTATTGTCTTACTACAAAAGTTGACTCCCTTGCCCTTAAAGTCTATTTTAATTTAGACACTGTCCTTAAGAATAGAGTATTGTTGCTGATAGCTGACAGCTAATAGTTGAATGCTTACACTTGAACTGATAGCTGAATGTTTAAAAATACAGTAAAATTCGTTGATTCAAGCAAAAGAGTATTGACTTTTTTCTATACTTATGCTATAAGTCGCGTTCCCGGATTATGGGTTGTTTTTTATCAAAATAATATGGGTCGCGCAACCCCGCCTTTTAAGGCGTAATATTTTTGGAGCCTTGCTCAAATCCCCTACTTCCCCTCCTGGCTCCCCTCCTGGGAGGGGCGGGGGTGGGTTGGGGAGGGGCAGGGGTGGGTTAACTTCTGACTTCTGACTTCGTTAAGGTCATTAAGTGCATAGCACTATGCAAGTAATAGATTACGATATTTACAAATGCTCAAACTAAGTCAGGGATGACTTCTGCCCTCTGCCCTCTGCCTTCTGCCCTCCTGCCTTAATTAAGTCTTTTTTTAAAAAACCCTAGACAATTCTATTTTAACAAGTTTACAATAAGGTAGTTTGATTAATTCTCTAAATTGGTTTTCAAAAAAACTTAGATTGTTGATGATTGCTGGAGGAAACATAAAGATATGGATATGGAAGCCCTGAGAGAACGTGCGGGGCTTACCCGTGCAGAAGTAGCAGATAGGCTAGGAATCAGCGAAACCAGTGTTCGTAACTGGGAGACGGGGCGTACAGAACCAACAATGACTCCCCAAAAGTACCTAGAAATTCTGGATATTTTAAAATGTACTCCAGAAGAATTAGCAGTAGCTAGTGACAAGTCCATTAGTCAACGCCACAAGCGCAAACCAGGTAGACCGAGAAAAATGATCGACAATAATAATGGAGTAAGTGAGGTAAAAAGTGCAGAATCAGTAACTGGCCATTAAAAGAAAGATGGTGATTGAAAAATCAGCAAGTGATATAGAATCCGGTTAAATACTTATCGTATCTACAGAAGGAAGGCAGAAGGCAGAAGGGAAAGAATAAGGTGAGAAGGTACAAAGTTTTTCATCAACTAATTATCCTGATTCCATATCATTCCTAGTCACATACATAGTAATTAATGTATAACCGGACTCTATATGACAGGCACAAATTTTAATTTTGCCTTGAGTAAGGTATGATTTCAGTTAAAGTGCAGGAGTGAAAATTTTGAATAAGCTTGGTCTATTTAAGAAAAAATCTCCAGATGAACCGAAATTGCCAGTAGATGACATTCCTGAAGCTGTAAGAGATGAATATGAAATTCCAAAACAGCAATCTATTCAGCCTCAGAAAAAATGGCAGATTTGGAAATTATTAGGTGTAGGAGCGATCGCTCTGATAATTAGTATTGCCTTGCACTTCCAACTTAATCAAACTCAAGACAAAGCTTTTGTTAGCCAAATCAAACAAAATTTAGGCATAAAATTAGTTGAACCATCTCCAACTCCTACAGTAGTAACCCCCTCACCATCTACAACTCCTTCTATTCAGCAAAAAGAAAATATTCTTGGGCATCTACCGTATCAAGAAGCAACTTGGCAAGAGCTAACACCAGTTTTTGGCAATCAAAATGTCAGACTCCGCTCAAATGCAGCAGAAAAATTTAATGCCATGACAGATGCAGCTTGGGCTGCAAATATTAATTTGGTTCCTATTTCCGGGTTTAGAAATTTGGCAGATCAAAGGTATTTGTTTTTTGACCTCAAGGCACAGCGAGGACAGGCAACATATCAACGAGCCGAAGTTAGTGCCCCTCCCGGTTATAGCGAACATCATACAGGCTATGCCATCGATATTGGTGATGCTAGATCGCCAGATAGCTATCTCAAAGTTAGTTTTGAAAATACAAAAGCTTTCCAATGGCTGCAAGAAAATGCAGGTAACTATGGTTTTGAGTTATCGTTTCCAAGAGATAATCCTCAAGGTATTAGTTATGAACCCTGGCATTGGAGATTTGTAGGCGATAGTCATAGTTCAGAAATTTTTGAGCAGGCGAGGTCACTTGAAGAAGAGCAACAAATTAACAATTAGAATCTAATATATTTACCGAAAAATTCAGGTATAAAGCCTCTCCATTCATGGATAAAAAAAGCGGTCGAGGGATGGCGAGGAGACCAAGAGAAGAAAAAAAATCCTTTGATCTAATCCTCTTATTTATAAGAAGAGGTAATATCAAATCCGGTTAAACAGCCATAGAATGGTTAAGTTAGGAGGAGTCAGGAGTCAGGAGTCAGGAGTCAGGAGGAGAAAGAATTACAAAGATGAGCATAGTTATGACGATTGAATAATTTTTTTATGTCCAATTAAACGGATTTGATATAATATCATGTCCGGTTGAATAATTAGACTTTGGTGGTCCGAAGGCAGGAGGCAGGAGGCAGGAGGTAGAAGGTTTTCTTTCATTGTCACCTTAATTTTATACACGCTCCGATGCTACCGGACATGATATAATTCTAAATTCTAAATTCTAAATTCTAAATTCTTGAACAATTATATTTTCCCTGCTATATGAGACAAACTTCCCTGAATATTATTGCGGTTAGTATTTTTTTACTGACAATGTCTGCTTTACTAGGACCACTTTTTAATATATCCCCAGCAATACCCGCGATCGTTACTTTTTCTGTGATGGTATTAGTTACTATAGATACATTGGGATGGCAAGGTCAGGGAAGCATGATTCTTATAGACTTAGTGGAAGGTACATCCTCAGAAAGACGCGACCGTATCATTCGTCACGAAGCTGGACATTTTTTGGTAGCTTATTTATTAGATATCCCTGTTAGTGGCTATGCTCTCAGTGCATGGGAAGCATTTCGGCAAGGTCAGTCTGCTCAGGGTGGGGTTAGGTTTAATGACGAAAAGTTGGCTGCTCAGTTAAAGAAGGGTATAGTTTCTGAGCAGACGATCGACCAATATTTTACGGTCTGGATGGCGGGTATTGCTGCAGAAGATTTAGCTTATGGTAATGCTGAGGGTGGAGCAGAAGACCGGGCAAAAATTACGGTAATTTTGACACAATTAAAACGCTCTACAGAATCTAAACTTAAACAAAGTCGGGCATCCTTGCAAGCGCGTAGTTTAATAGAAAATCATCAATCTGCTTATCAAGCGTTAGTGACTGCCATGACACAAAGAGCTTCTGTCTCTGAATGTTATCAAGCAATTGAGGAAAATATTTCTGGTGATCGGGGATGAAGTCAGAAGTCAGAAGTCAACCCACCCCTAACCCCTCCCAGGAGGGGAAGTAGGGAATTTGAGTTTCGCTCCAAAAATATTAGCTATTGGTAGGGTGTGTTAGCGCTAGCGTAACACACCAATACTCTATATATAGTGCCTTTGCGTAAGTCCTGAACTTTATCAAATTCTTTTTCATAATTACAGCACTTTGCAACTCTATGAGGTACACCCATCGCCGGCAAGATGCCCGCACTACAATGTTTTCACAATTTACTCTGTACATCATTTGCCCGAAATATGCTGTAATATAAAATCCGGATAATTACTATATCCAAGTCATTGCGACTGAAACGGAGTGGAAGGAAGCAATCTCCGCGTACCCCTCAGATTGCTTCCCTTCGGTTGCAATGACAACTATTCAACCGGATTTTATAGCAGTCGCCACTATAGTTAGGACATCAGGTAATTATGATGATTTATGACGC
>NZ_JAAHHG010000158.1 GCF_010692555.1 Okeania sp. SIO3B5
TGATAATCAACTACCAGAATCAATAGTAATAATGACAGGTCCGGAAGGAGGTTGGACTAATGTGGAAGTAGAAGCAGCGATCGCTACAGGTTTTCAAGCTGTTTCTCTAGGTAAACGTATTCTCAGAGCAGTTACTGCTCCTTTAGTTGCATTGTCTCTAGTTGCTGCTGTATTAGAGAAAAGAAAAGTTTGACATCCTCTCCCGTTAAATCAATTAGATTTAATCAGCAAGCCCTAAATACTGACTGAATCGTTGACTCCTATTGACCACTATAATTTTCTTCTTATACCAAGGGTGATAAATGTTTGTTACAAATGGTAGGGATGTTCCATACAAAGTCCCTACGAAAGAAGGAAAAGGGAAGAAGGAAGAAGGGGGGAATTTTGAAAAAAAGGGGAAAACGATAGAAATAACTATCTAAAATTAACTGAAGCAGCTATCTTTAAGTATATCCGATCAATATCTACCTTTTCGTAGCATTCTTTTTTGAAAATGGTATTACTTCTTACTTTTGACTTATATTTTTATACTATAGCAATCAGGAATCAATTGTGAGAATTGAAGTGTTCCTTAAAAGTATAGAATATAGCAATTATTATATTAATATGGTACGTTTTTTCTTCTTCTCTGTTCCCAGATCCGGTGTTCCCTAAAAGTTTCCAATATCTCATACCATTTTGAAAAAAGAATGTTACGAATAATAAGAATCATAAATAAACTTTCAAATAAAGTCTATTTGACGAAAAAATAACTTAAAACATCAAAAATGGTATTAAATCTATCCCCATACGAATTCTGGATTGCAGAATTGCTGGATTCTAAGAAATACCCTAGCTATTTGTGGCAAACATTTATCAAATTGGTATCACAACTCAAATCATATTGCTATAGATTTTTTTGTGCGGAATGTGAGTTAAATGGGTTCTATTACGCGATCGCACTTCCACTCACTTATCATCTTTTTCATTTTAGTAAGCACCTACGCAGAGCGAATTACTTCCCTTAAAAATACACGAAAATTTCTTCACAAGCAACCACCCTGTATTTCTTGCATATCAACACTTTTAATAAATGGCCAAAGTAGACGTGATCGCAGCCAAATTCCCCCCATTTTTCCCCTAAATAGCTCATTTAAACTTTTTTGGGAAAATTTAGTTTAAATTCCAAATATATTTAACAATCTTTTATAAGTTTAATTTATACATATATTTTTTCAGCAATTATTAAACCTTAAAAAGCTTACAGATAAAGCTTTTCAGAAGAAAAAGCAGGAAGTATATTTTCTATAGATGTTTAATTGTGACTATTGCCTATGTCAGAATGGCAATGATAGTATCTTGATTAAGAAAGCAAAGTAGAAAGTAAAAAAATTAGAATAGATTTGGAAAAAGTACCTTTTGATAAATAGGAAGCTTGAAATTATTTACTGAATGATTAAGGTTTAAAGCATCTCCTTGAAAGGAGAAAAGCGGTCGATATTCGGAGCTTCCCGTAGAGTAAGATCATGTCCGGATAATCAGTGATAAAAAACTTTTTCTCATGAGCGCCTTTTCTTCCCTTCTGCCTCCCCCTCCTGGGAGGGGTTAGGGGTGGGTTGCCTCCTGCCTTCGGACCTCCAAAGTGTAAGTATTCAACCGGACATGATATAAGATGGTGAGGTCTCCTCGCTGGCCGACCATCGACCAAGAGAAAAGAAAAAATTTTCACGCTCCACGTCAATCCTCTTCTTAAAAAGAAGAGGTAATTGTTAATTATTAATTATTAATTATTAATTATTAATTATTTCCCTGTTCTTGCCTTTTTCCAAGATATTTTCTGGCAGCTTAAATAGGACTATGATATATGAAAGAAATAAAAGAAGTTGCTACTTTCCTAGAACAAAAAAACTATCAACAAGCAGGCAAATTACTAAAAAAATTACAAAAAGAACATCCTCAAAATCTGTGGGTACAACTTTATATTGGGCGGTGGTATGAGGAAATAAATAGATTAGAGTCAGCAGAAAAATTCTATAGAAAATTGCTGAAAGATGCAACAAATCCACAAGTAGTTGCGCAAGCACGTCAAGGTTTACAAAGAATAGAAACTATAGAGAAAAAACGCCAGCAACAAGCGATCGCCACTGCTAAATCTGACCCTAAAAATACTGAACCAGGATTACTTATTATTGAAGCTATTAGTAAAGAAAATAAACAGGAAGCTGCCAAAAATCTAGCTAGGATTATGAAAATTGACTCTTATACAGCTAGAATGCAATTACAAAGTAAAGGTTGGCGAATTTATCGTCTTGGAGCTATTGGGGAATTAAAAGTTTATGGTGAAGAAATGCTCAAAGCAGGAATTCCTGTATTTTGGGCAAAAATATCAGATATTGAGAAGATAAATATATTTAGAATTCAATATTTTCAATCTATTTCTTCTTCTGAAGCAAGTATTGTTTGTCTAAATGAACAAGATCAAATGGGTAGTTTAAATTTTCAGTGGTCAGAAGTAGTAGATAAAGTTGAGGGATTATTACCTATTTTTATGAATGCTATGGATTATGATCCTAGACGACGTTCTGAAAAAATCCGTCATAAACAAATGACTCAAGATTATGCCAATATATTAGATTTACATCTTCCTAATCGCCGTAGTATTATTAGATTTTGTGACCAAAATTATCAATATCAAAAAGGAATTGCTCATGTTACTAACACTCCAAAGCAATCCCCATCAAAATTACAAACTACTAATAGAACTAAATGGAATGAGTTAGTAAATACGATAGACCAAAGACTAGGTAATATCAAGACTTGGTCTGATTTTACTCCTTTTGGAGAAGTCACAAGTCGAGATTACACTCAACTACTAAGTCGTCTCAAGTATCACATTGATATATCGCGTAAAATAGAAACAATGTGGGACCCAGCTTTTCATTTATATAGTACTTTAGTATTCTTGACATACTCCCGACGTTGCGCATAGCACGACAACGCGGGATTCTTCAGTCATGAAAAAAATGACCGCTGTTTCGTGTGAGGTGATGTCCTCCCCCTGTTTTGACCTTGATAAGAACATGCATACCTCCTAGCTTGTCAAGGGTATAGGAAGATTTTATTTGTGGAGGTATCCAACTAATTAGGGTTTGCTGAAAAAGTCTTTTTTCGTAGGAGTAGGAGACAGGAGACAGGAGACAGGAGAAATGGCTTGGGAGCGAGGAGGTAGGAGTGGGCGTTTTGTCCCCAGATTATTCGGTAGTCCTGCATGGTAATGGTAGAAGATATATATTTTTTAATTTCTCCCACACTCCCAATCCCCCAATCTCCCCATCTCCCAATCTCCCCATCTCTCAATCTCTCAATCTCCCCATCTCCCCATCTCCCCATCCCCCCATCTCCCCATCCCCCCACACTCTCTCTACCATTACTATGCACCACCACCGATTATTCTGCCCAACTATGCGCCTAAAATACTAACTTTTTGAGCGTGAAGAGCTGAAAACCAGACACTTTTTAAAGGCCCAAAAAAGGTTAAATCCTTTATATGTCAATGCTTTTAGATTTATTCAGCAAACCCTAATTAGGGCTTGCTGAAAAAGTCTTATGGGTAAGAGTAGGAGACAGGAGACAGGAGACAGGAGACAGGAGACAGGAGTTAGGGGAATTATAGAGGAGGTAGGAGGAAGAATAATCAAGGGTAATTGCTGCGCAACTCTCGCCGAAAATGCTAATTTTTTGAACCATTATGACCTAAAAGCTTGGACTTTTTTCAACTAAAAAATGCGCTCAAGCTTTATATGTCAATGCTTTTAGATTTAATCAGCAAACCCTAATTAGAGAAAACCAAACGATAGTAGTTGAGGATTTGGCAGTTAAGAACATGGTCAAAAACCACAAATTAGCTAGAGCTATATCAGATGCAAACTGGGGAGAATTAGTCAGGCAATTAGATTACAAAGCTGATTGGTATGGACGGGAATTAATCAAGATTGATAGATACTTTCCTAGTACAAAGCGCTGTTCTAATTGTGGTTACATAGTAGAAAAACTACCTCTAAGTATCAGAGAGTGGGATTGCCCTGAGTGTGGTACTCACCATGACCGGGACATAAACGCAAGTATCAATATTTTGGCTGCGGGAGGAGCAGTGTCAGTCTGTGGAGCGACTGTAAGACCTGAAGGGAGTAAAGCTCGCTTATGCTGGTGCTAAGAAACAGAAAGTCTCTAACAGTGATGCTAGGGAATCCCGCGCTGTCTCGTAGAGCAGCGTCGGGAGGATGTCAAAGAATACTATCTTGGCAGATTCAAATCCTTAGCCATACCACGAAACATACCCATGCTAGGACCAGGACGACGACGTTTTGCTGTAGGTTTTGGCATTAAAAAGTTAGGAGCAAATAATACTAACTCTTCTGCTTCCTGGGAAACTTTAACATTAGTTACAGGAGGTTGTGGTGTTGCGACTACAGGAGTGCTATTTTCAGCTTCAGCTTTTTTAGCAATTTTTTTAGCCTCAGAAAGTTTGGCTTTAGCAATTTTTGGAGTTTCAGATTTCGGAGTTTCAGGACTAGCAGGTTTAGTTTCTTTTTTTGTAGTAGGTTCTGGTGCTGCTACACTTGCTTGAGTAGATTCTTGCTTGGGTTCATTAGTGCTCTTAGCATCGTCAAATTCTAATAAATAATCAGACTTCTTTCCCCGCAGATTTCCCAGGATACCAAATACCCCGGCGAACAATCCTCCGATAAAAGCTAACATTATTTTTATCTCCTAAATGATTTTCTATAAACAATATTTACAGTTAAATTATTGATTATGTTTAAGTTAAAAGCTAGCGTAAATTTTGTCTATATTTCTTAATAAAACTTTACATTAACTAGAAGAGTTGCATCATAAAATTGGCAATTGGAGAAAATCAGAAGCCAAAAAATTTGTAATTGTTTACACATATCTCATAATTAGGGAACAGGGAACAGGGAACAGGGAACAGGGAACAGGGAATAGCAAGTGTAGAAGGTTTTCAGGATTGAAAAATGTCTTAACCAATTCTTGTAGTGCTATAGCAGTCGAAGGAAAGGTTAGGGCAGATCAAAAGCTTAAAACTCAGACAAAACAATATTTTTCTTCCTTCTGCTATACCAGCAAAAAGATTGTCCTACTCAATCAAAGAAGAACGATCGCTACACTCTAAAATTTAGAATGAAGAGAAGCACAATAAATCAGGAATATGAACAGTTTAAATCAACCTAATCCGGTATTACTAATCCACGGAATTTTTGACACTATTAGAATATTTGATCGAATGTCTAAATACCTAAAGAACTTAGGTTGGGATGTCTATTCTCTGAACTTAGTTCCTAATTACGGTACTGTAGGGTTAGATAAACTAGCTAAACAAGTAGATGATTATATAAGCAAAACATTTCCACCTAATCAAGCCTTAGATCTAATAGGCTTTAGTATGGGAGGAATAGTCAGTCGTTACTATGTTCAAAAATTAGGCGGTATAGAAAGAGTAGAACGTTTCATTACTATTTCTTCTCCTCACAACGGCACATTAACAGCTTACGCTTTAAATTTAGCAGCACCCAAACAGATGCGTCCGAAAAGTGATTTTCTGGAAGATTTAAACCAGGATATTGCTTTATTAGAAAAGATAAATTTTACTTCTATTTGGACTCCTTATGATGCGATGATTTTGCCTGCTAGAAGTTCTCAAATACCAGTGGGTAGAGATATTAAAATAGATGTTTTACTTCATGCTTGGATGGTGTCAGATGAAAAAGTTTTAAAAGTAATTGTTGAGGAATTAAAAGCAGCTCCAAAACCAAAGCAAATCATTAATTTGAACGGTTAATTTCAGCATCAGGCAATTGCTGAAAAGATGTATTTACCTATTCAGTATTTTCTAGAGCGAATATAAGCGATCGCTCCAAATAATTTGTATATTTCTTACTTTTATTTTTGGTCTAGATTTATTCCCATTTGACGTAATTTTTCTGCTAATCTTTCAGCACGTTAATATTCTTGTTCCGCACGTTGACTTTCTTGTTCCGCACATTCTTCACAAGTCAATAATAAATTACCTTGATTATCCCACCAATGCAACCAAGGTAGTTTCATATTATTATGTCTCCCATGTCAAATTCCTAATTCAATACCTAACTGTGGAATAGGAAAATGATCCCTTTGATTTGCCTCTACAAATTCATAATCATTAGAGGCAAAACTATATAATTATACAGCAGCTTTTTTAACTTCATAAATGCCGTAAAACGGAATTTTAATCCCTCGTTCATAAACCCAAAACTTACCTGGTTTTCTCTGCTCTTGAAAATCCGATATTACTGGTGGAGTTTTGTCTCTTTCTTCAGTACCATTTCCAGAAACACATTCTAATACAATCAGAGGACAAATATAAACTTTTACAACTCTAATTTCTGCTAAATAAAGGACAAGTTTATTTTTTGGAGATGTCTATTATTTCAACTGATAGTTGATAACTCAAAAATTTGAGTAGCTACCAGCACAATTTTGAGTTTATTTAAGTTGATTAGTGAGAATTTTTATTCATTTGTCTACTATAAATTTTTTTCATTTTTTCAGAGCTATAAACAATGTAAAGTAATTGCCTAAATCAACAAAAATATTATCTATCAGTTGATTCATTAAACATTATTTTATTCCCAAATGGATCGATGACAATCATTAATCTAGCGCCCCAGGAAGCATCTTCTATTTGAGGGTTCATAAAGGGATAATCACGGCAAGAAATTTCTTGATAGTAATTGTCTATTCCATTCATCCAACTTTGATGTCGGCAAGGGGTCTCCCGTTATACAAATTAGAGCTTGCATTGTCTGCTTTTTTTGTGTTATTGTGAATATCTCAGGAGTAGCGGTAGTACGCACCTGAGAAAACTATGAAAACAAATAGCGAGTATGGAGTTCAATTGGTGAAGTTCGCCCTTAAGCCGTGAAAAGGTAAAACTCTTAAGGGGACTTTCTGGAGTGCAGAATTGTTTAGTACAAAAAGGCGGTGGGTCTCATCGTATCTGTCTGTAGAGGGTTAAGTGGTTGCACTCCCTGTGAAACAGAAAGCCCTATCTGTGAGGTTGGGAAGCCTACATCATAATCTTTGATTTGATTTAGGAGAACGTCACATAAAGACTGATGAACCTGGACAACAATCACCATGATTCTCTGTAAGATGTATTGAAAAATCTGCTTTTGAGACTTCCATATATACTGGACTTGCTTCATCGGAGCGATATTCCCACTTGAGTTCAAAGCCTAGAAATTTTAGGTAAAATTCTTTAGCTTTATCGACATCAAAAATTCTAAATTGAGGGATGACATGATTGAAAGTTATTTTTGTCATTGAGGATTCTCCAGACAATTAATTAGGGTTTGCTGAATAAAGTCTTTTTGCTGAGGTAGGGAATAGGGAATAGGGAATAGGGAATAGTTAAGAGTCAGGAGGAACTGGGAGTTATAGCAATGAGCGCTCAGGTATTTACAAGGCCCAGTTCAAAGTGCATTCTAGAAAAGGTGTACAAAAAATAATGTGTAAATATGCCAGCGCACATTGCTATATAGAAAAGTTGGTCGTTCATAGTAGCAAGAGTGATTTTTCTGCCCCCTCACCCCAAAATCCGCTCCTTTTTGAGCATCAAAAGCTAAAAACCTGGTACTTTTTCAAGACTCAAAAAGGCTAAAAGCTTTATCAGTCAATGCTTTTAGATTTAATCAGCAAACCCTAATTATAAGCAGAGAACAGGCAACAGGGAACAAGCAACAGTGGGAAAAATATTTCCCTGTCTAAACATCAAAAATCATATATGAGTTAAAGCTTTTTTTAGCAAAGTTCTCATCACAATAAAAATATCAGTAAAAAACTACTTATATCAATATTTTAAAAAGAATTTGTTTGAATAATAAGTGGGATTAAAAGGTAAGTATTCACCCATCAGCTATTAGCTAGTCTCATAAGGTCGGAACTACGAACTTCAGCAATTAATTTTGGGGAAGGTCATTTCAGTTATCAGTTATCAGTTGAGAGGGGTTAGGGTTGAGTCCCCCGCTCAATAAAATGTAGCAATTACTTATCAAATTAGTATTAGATAAGTCGTAAGCATTCAGCTATTAGTAGTCAGCTATCAACAATTAGTAATGAATAATTAGGGCTTGCTGAAAAAGTCTTTTTTTTCAGAGGAGGAGCCAGAATTTCCGTTTGTCATGCTTCCCTACGGGATGCTACGCAAACGCAAACAGAATCCAGAATCCAGGAGGAATGAGATTCCGAGAAGAGGTAGTCAGAAGAATCTTCCCTTGATTTTCTAACCCTCGAAATGCCCAAAATCCTATGACTAATTTAAACTGCTACAACATCACCAACTTTTTGATGTTCATTGCAGCCAAAAATTGCTTCTGAATGACAATAATATTTGAATTCTAGTAAATTATGAAACGGGTCTTCCAAGAAAAAAGTACGATGTTCCAAAGGAGAATTTGTAAACCTCCGCTTAGGTTGCTGATAAAATTTCAAATTATTTTTTTCGGCACGTTCTAATAAAGCTTCCCAGTCACTTTCTAGGGTAAAAACTAAACCAAAATGTCTCGGATAAATTCCTTTTTGGGGTTCTAAAGCTTCTTTAGCAACATGAGCAACTATTTGATTACCGTAAAGATTTAAAATCACAGAATTTGGAGATTCTCGACCGACTTCACAACCCAAACCATTGGCATAAAAATCTTTTGTTTGAGCAATATCATTAACGGGAAAAGCTAAGTGAAAAATAACTTGTTTCATGGTTAATTCCTAGTAATAGACAAATATATTTTTGACTAAAAACATCCGATAAAATTTAAACTTTAAACAAAAAGAAAGAAGAAGCATTCTTTTATGGATTTGAGTTTCCTCAAGAAGTTGGGTATCTTTTACCGAATAATTAATAATTCAATAATTCAATAATTCAATAGTTCAATAGTTCGGGTTTAAAGCCTCCCCTTTCAAGGGAAAAAAATAAATTTTCTCCTTTTATTCAATCCTCTTCCTTTTAGGGAGAGGTAATTATCAATTATCCATTATTGAACGAATAATTAAGTTTGAAAGCCTGTCATTTAAAGGATAAAAAAAGAAAAAAAATCCTTAATCGTAAATCATCTTGTTTTCAAGAATAGGTAATAATTAATAATTAATAATTAATAATTAATAATTAATAATTAATAATTAATAATTAATAATTAATAATTAATAATTAATTGTTTATCCTTACTCTTCTTCCTTTCTTGAAGTTAAAATTGCAACAGATGTTTCTAATGAGTAGGTAGTATAATAATCAGAAATCAGTTGTGATAATTGGACTGTTTCTTGAAAGGATAGAATATAGCAGTTATCATATTTATCTGATACGTTTTTTCTTCTTCTCTGCTCCCTGTTCCCAGATACGGTGTTCCCTAAAAGTTTCCAATATCTCATAACTTAAATCATATTGCTATATGTTTTCTGCAATTAATTCTATAAATCCCTGGCTAATAGCTATCAGCTTAAATACTATCTTACTCAGTCTCGTTTATTTTGCCCCTAAAAAATTGTTAACCCCAGCAGGAATACTTCATGCTTGGATATTAGGAGTAATCATTTGGGGTAGTTTGGGTTGGCCTGGATATCTAGTGGTGGCCTTTTATTTTTTAGTAGGGTCTGGTGTTACTCGCATTGGAATGGCCCAAAAACAGGCAGCCGGAATTGCAGAAAAGCGAGAAGGAGCTAGAGGGCCAGAAAATGTTTGGGGTTCAGCTCTGACTGCTGCTATCTGTGCTGTGGGAGTTTGGGTTATTGGTCTGTTATACCCGAATAATCCTCCCATAGAAAATTTACCATTTCTACTAATGTTGGGTTATGTGGCAAGTTTTAGCACGAAGCTTTCTGATACTTGTGCTAGTGAAGTAGGAAAGGCTTATGGTAAACGAACTTTTTTAATTACAACTTTACAACCAGTGCCACGAGGTACTGAGGGTGCTGTGAGTTTAGAGGGGACTTTAGCTGGTATTGTAGCTTCCGTGGCGATCGCTCTCCTTGGTTGGTTTGTAGGTTTAATTGACTTGACAGGAATAGCTTTTTGTGTATTAGCAGCTTTTATTGCTACTAATTTAGAAAGTGTGATTGGGGCAACTGTACAATCTCAGTTTGAATGGTTAACAAATGAAATAGTGAATATTATCAATACTTTAATCGGGGCGATCGCTGCAATTTTATTAGCGATAGTTTGGTACTACGCTCTAACTTTGGTAATTTAACTAAGGGAATAGCAGAAAATAAATTATCCCAATTTTTGTACTTAGATCGTTAACTAGCTACTCTCTACTTTCTTACTTTTTCAATTTCTTCCCTACTCCCTACTCCCTTACTTTCATAGCTAATGGGATAATTTTTTATTTGGAAGTCCCTAAAACGTATTATCTTTTGATTTTTGGTTTAATACCAATTCCCATGCATTAACCCACATTCCGCACCACAAAATGTAGCATAAAAATATAAGTCAAAAGTCAAAAGTCAAAAGTCAAAAGTAAGAAATAAGAAGTAAGAAATAAGAAGTAAATTATAGTGGTCAATGGGAGTCAAGGATTCAGTAAGTATTTGTGCTTAATATTTAACTGAGAATTTGACTTTCGATTGAGGTAAATGAAGATAATTCATATAGTATAAATACTTAAAGTTTGCTACGAATTTTATACTAATTTTCATGTTACAAATTGAAGTGCGGAATGTGGGATTAATACTATACTTTGCTGAAACTTCAGTTATCAGGTAATTAACACAGGTTTAATAACTTATTTCCTAATAATTAGCCAGTTATACCAGTTTGATAAATATTTGCTACATTTTCGCATTGTGGGGGAGTAGGGGAGTGGTTAGGGACGTTGCATGCAACGTCCGTACAGGGAGAGGTAAAAATAAGAATAATTAACAATAACTGGCGTGCTAATTATCAAAAAAATTATTCAGTCTTTGTTAATTACTTAATAATTGAAATGTCACTTAAATATAGCATTCTTTTTTCACGCTTGGTATTAATGCTAATTATTCTGATGTTTGTTTCTCCCCTACTCCCCCACTCCCTGACTCCCCTACTTAAGAAAGTGTAGACAAAGTTTTTGATAAATGGTATAATACTCTTCCGTCTACAAGGTGTTGACAATTGCTTGGGGTTTGTAGACATGAAGTGGTCGGTCGTTGACTATCCCCATCCGCTTTTTCAGTCCTTCGCTGCTTCCTTCTTTCTTCTTTCTTCTTCAAGAAAATTCAGTAAAGATTTAGTAAAGGCAGATCAAAAAAATGATTCGGTTGAGATAGACTAAAATCTGGAACAAGATTAGCTAAAGAATGGAATATTAAAAATGGAATCTAAACCACTATTAACTATAGGTGAAGAACAATTATCTTGGGGGCAAGGTTTAAGATATTTACAAGCATCTGGGAAATTACAATCTTTTGTCACAGAAATTGTACGTCAATATGTGATAGAAAAAGAGTTGCAATCTAGGGAAGATATAAATGTTAATCCAGCAGTTATTCAACAGGCTATGATTGATTTTAGATTGCAAAGAAAGCTGGAAGACCAACAAAAATTTCAAGAATGGTTACAACAAAATAAAATCAACTATAATGCTTTAGAATCACAAATAGCAAATTCTTTTAGACTCAAGCAATTAAAAGATTCTATTACTGTAGAAAAAATAGAAGCATATTTTAATGAACGGAAAGCAGGTCTTGATTATGTAATTTTATCTAGAATTGTAGTGGAAGATCAAGAATTAGCAGATGCTTTGCGTCGAAAAATTGTGGAAGAAGGGGGTAAGTTTGAAGATTTAGCCAAGGAATATTCAGTGACAAATGATAAAAATTTTAATGGTATTATGGGTGCTGTTAGTTTAAGTAGTTTGCCAGAATATTTGAGAAACAGTGTTAATACTGCTAATCCTGGAGATATTTTAGGACCATTTCAGACTAATAAGTTTTGGAGTTTATTTAGGTTAGAGCAGTTACAAGGTGCTTCTTTAGATAATCCTGAAATTAAGAAAAAATTGGAAAATGAATTATTTGAGCGCTGGGTATCAGAGAAACTTCAAGATAGCAAAATTACTCTTCATGTTAATGATTAAATTAACTTAAGCATTCAGCGGTCATCTATCAGCTATCAGCTATTGTTTTTAGTTGTAGATAAAAGCTCGCCAAGGACTTCAATCCTTGGCTAATAGTTTAAGTCATCTTAAGATGAATCTTGAGGAGTATGCCATCTTTATTATGTTGTGGTTAATCAGTGCAACTTGATATAGTAATTCCCAAAAAGCGTGAGGTACAAAATTTTAGGTTTGAGGGAAAAGGGAACAGGGAACAGGGAATAAAAAGACAAAAAGATAACTGTACCTCACTAAATTGAGAAACGCTATATAATTCCCTAATCAATGTTATTTGTGGGTATTTAATACCAGTTTTATATGAGGTTGTATAGAATGATGAAATTCATTAAATCTATCTATCTTTATCTACGCTTACCGAAAAAATGTGGTCTAAATCCTCCCCTTTATAAGGGGATCAAAAAAGAGCATATTCCTTATGTCAAGCCTCCTTATTGCAGAGGTACTGATAACTGATAACTGATAACTGAAATTACCTACGGTCAATTATGCTTGAAATATTATTCTATGCAGCTTCATTTCAATTTGGTATAAAGAGACATGATATTATATCATGTCCGGTAGCATCGGTCTTGTATCGTAAATAGGCAACAGGCAACAGGCAACAGGCAACAGACAAGAAAAACACTTAAATTTCCTGTAGATATCCACGCTAACTTTTACACAAACGATACCAACGGACATGATATTAGATGAACTTTTCTGATACCTGAAAAAGACAAAACTTTTAGATAAAATAGAAAAAATATGAGTGATGAAAATAAATCCATTCATCAGTTTGATTTAAAATTAATCTACGAATATTATTCGACTATAGAACGACAAGGACCAGGGAGTCCGGAAATAACTATTAAAGCTTTGAGCTTTATTGATAATCTGACAAATGAATCAAAAATTGCTGATATAGGTTGTGGAACTGGTGGTCAGACAATGGTAATAGCTAATCATACATCAGGACATATTACAGGTATTGACCTGTCTTCCATTTTTATAGATTTATTCAATATTAATAGTCAGAAACTGAATCTTCAAAATAGAGTAAATGGCATTGTTTGTTCAATGGATAACCTTCCTTTTCAGAATGAAGAATTAGACTTAATTTGGTCAGAAGGAGCAATCTACAATATTGGATTTGAACGAGGTATAAATGAATGGTATAAGTTTTTGAAGAAAGGAGCTTTCCTTGCTGTTTCAGAGGCATCGTGGTTCACTGAAAAGCGGCCTGTGGAAATTGATGAGTTTTGGAATAATGAATATCCGGAAATAGATACTATTTCAAATAAAGTGGCACAAATGGAAAAAGCTGGATATATTCCAATTGCTACTTTTGTGTTGCCTGAAAATTGTTGGACTGAACATTTTTATGCTCCGCAAGTTTCTGCACAGGAAAAATTTTTGCGAAAATATTTAGGTAATAAAAGTGCTGAAGAACTCGTAGAAAATCAACGGCATGAAGCTGAATTGTATTATAAATATAAAGATTTTTATGGCTATGTTTTCTATATAGGAAAAAAGATTTAATTAAGCGTTCGCCACACCACAACAACTCACTCACAAACTACATAACTCTTGAAACTGTATTTTCCCCTAATTAAATCTGTTCTTTTTCCTACTTTGATCTTATCTCCATTTTCCTTACACTTTTCTTCCAAATTTTCCATACTATGTACCAAATATTCTACTCCACTTCTTTCTCTATTACTTAAATACATATTTTCTATAATACTCAAGGCAAACAACAGAGTCACAATAGTCATATAGCCAAGAAACTTTTTCATTTTTCGTGAGTATAAATAAATATCTATAACATAAGTATAGGTAATTGCATTTTAATCATGTATCCGTTATTTTACTGAACTTTTGAGTTTAGGCTAAGATAGCGCTACGCACAAGTTAAAATTAAAAAGCCAAAAGTCATTTATGACTAAGTTCTTCCTAAGGAAATGCTCCACAAACAGGGTTTATACCAAATCCGGTTTTCAAAACCACGTTTTTCAAATTCCTTTCTAACCCTTCTGCCTTCTGCCCTCTGCCTTCTGCCTTACCTCACGATAAACCTTACTTTCAAAACAGGATTTAGTATTAGTAGTGTCCTAACCTATAGCTTGTAGGTTAGGTGGAGGAACAAAACCCAACACGGGCGCTATTATTGTTGGGTTTCCTACGTTAAGCTAACCTACGGGACTGAAACATACTCAATTTGCTTCTTGAAAAACTAAATAGGGCTTGCTGATTAATTAGGGTTTGCTGAAAAAATTGGTTGGTGGGGGTAGGACACGGGGACGCACCAGACGCACCAGACGCGGAGATAGGTGGAACAGGCAACGGTTTCGGCCATTTTATATGAAGAAATTTTCTTGAATTTCAGCAGAAAATTTCAGTAAATTGATGCCAATAAGAGCCATAAACTTGGAGATAAACTGAATAGAAAAAACTCCTGAACCTTAGCTATGCTGACTTTTAGCTTTATGAGCGCAAGCCCTAATTATCAAACTATTGACAAGTAAAGGTGTGAGCCTTCTTTTATTCCCCAAAAGTGCGTTGGTTTTAGTCTAAAACCCTCAAAAAGTTAGTATAAGAGGCAAACTAAGGACAGAAAAATTGAGGGACAAAACTTACCTCCTACCTCCTCACTCATTCCCATTTCTCCTGTCTCCTGTCTCCTGTCTCCTACCCCTAACAAAAGACTTTATTCAGCAAACCCTAAATAAGGTATCAAGTCCCCCCTTTCCTATTAGGAGGTACTGATAACTGATAACTGATAACTGAAATGACTTATGCCTCGTCAACCTAGAAACCTACCCTCAAATTGCACCTTCCACATTACGGTGCGCTGCAATAACAAAGAATTTAACTTGGCTAAACGTGCGACGCGAGAACTATTATTAGAGGTTATTGCCAAGGCAAAAAAAATAACTGATAACTGATAACTGATAACTGATAACTGAAATAAAGTGAGACCATTCCCAACAGTGACTCGGAGCGGATTCTCAAAACTCTACGCTATATCCATGCCAATCCCAAAGCAGCAGGGTTACGTCTGGGGTTTACTTATGCTTTTAGCAATTATGGTAGCTACGCACAATTAACTGATGATGGTTTGACGGAATGGCATCCTGCTTTTCTGGAATTGGGCACAACGTTAGAAGAATGTGCCAAACGGTATCGGGAATTTTGTAAGCGGTACACCCCGAAAAAGAAAAAGACAACTCCCCGCCGTAATTGGGGGAGCTGCTTTTTGGAAAAAATTACTAAGGGTAATAAAGCCACCAAACCACACAGTAGAGAAGGGGTTCATGGACAACTCAACTTGAACTTAAAGACTCACCAGGAAACGTACTAGGTACACCCATTGAGAAGTTGGTTTGCCTCAAAAGATTCCCATGTATTCATTACAGCACATGGGGGGACGATGATAAAATAACCAGAAGGTGAGTAGGTAATACTAATATTAAAATTCACACACTCCCTCAATTTTTTCAGTTTTTTGTGAATACCTTTGTCTTTGATAATTGCCTCCTTCTATTTCACACATACTCTTGATCTTGTCTTCTAAATATTCAGGTATTGACATATAAAATTTACTAAAAATTTCACTATATTCGACTTCTACTTCTTTCTCCACTTTACTTCTATAGCCAGATATGTCTGCAGAGGCGGGAGATACCCATACCCAACTACTTAACAAAAATAATATAGTTACTACTACACAGCTAAAAAACTTTTTCATTTTTTTTTCTCCTAATATAATATATAGATTAAACAACTACAATTCATAAATTATATTCCCAGCTAATTATAAATTTTTTATAGTATTTTTATATTTGGTATAATTAGGGTTTGCTGAAAAAGTCCTTTGGTTAGATGAGGAGTCAAGAGTCAGGGCGTTATTATTGTTGGGTTTACTGTGTCAACCCAACCTACGGGACTGACACATATTCAATTCGCTTCTTTAAAAACTGGCGTTGGTGATTTGAGGTATGATTTATTGTTCGGATAAGAGCGCAAACAAAAAACTTTCTCCCTCTACTATTCTTTCTTCTTCTTTCTTTCCTCCTGACTCCTGACTCCTAAATAATTAACATTAGTATCATACACTAATTCACCAACGCCTAAAAACTAAATAAATGAAGCAGTCTGACCAAATTCTCCAGTAAACACAAAAGAACTCATAGGTTTACGACTGCGGGGAGAAAGTTCTCTCTCTCGTAAAGACTCAGGCAAAATATCCGGTTCTCCTGGATAACCAATAGCTATAGCTGCTACTGGTTCATATTCTGCTGAAATTTTATATAATTCCCGTGCTTTATCAAGATGAAAACCTCCCATTTGATGAACTCTCAAACCCATTTCTGTTGCTTGAAAAGTTAAGCTAGCAACTGCTAAACCTACATCGTGAAAAGCGTGTCTATTTGGTTTATTATTTTTGTCAAAAGAAAGTTGAGCAACAGATAACATTAATACAGGAGCAAGACCTGCCCAAGGTTGATTTCCTTCTACTATACAACTGAGAAGGCGGTCGTATTCAGTAGGATTTTCCTTAGTAGCAACTATGAAACTCCAAGGTTGTTCATTGAAACAAGAAGGAGACCATCTTGCTGCTTCTAGAAGTGAAAGTAATACTTCTGAGGAAACCATTTTGTCAGCAAAAGCTAGAGAACTCCAACGTTGTTTTAGTAACTCATTAATTGGATATTGATTGTCTGCAGGTTTTTCCATTTTTTGAATTTTTGAGTAATTATTTGAGATATCTAAATAATATCAAAATTTGTCGCGATCGCTTATTTTATCTCTAGTTGAATATTACATTTTAGAAGGAGGAAGGAGGAGGTAAGAAATAAAGTAGTAGCGCGTCAAGCTTGAAATAGAATCCGGTTGAATAGTTATTGTATAGTTGGGAGTGGGGGAGTGGGGGAGATTAAATCTTGAAGTAATTATAGAATTATCAACATATACTATATAACCGGATTCTATATGAAATATGGTGTATTAAATTTTTGAGTATAATTCTTGCTATGACTAAGGTTTGGAGAATTTTCCTAAAACACTATTTCAAGCTTGACGCGCTAATAATAAAGCGTCGGGAATATGTCAAAGTCCAGATACTGACGATTGACTGGTAAAATCCAATAGACAGCTTCAACTTCCGAGTAGAAATTGTTAAAAATTTATGTTCTTTATTGTAGAATAAATCATAATTATGGTAGAACACAAACGTATTGGCATCCTTACCAGTGGCGGAGATTGTGCAGGGTTAAATCCAGCAATTCGAGCGGTGGTATATCGCGCAATTGGAACTTATAATTGGGAAGTTTTTGGCATTCAACAAGCTACCCTGGGATTGATGGAACGTCCGCCAAAAGCAATTAAACTTGAAATTGAAAAAATTGACCCCTTACTAACAGCGGGTGGTACAATTTTAGGAACTACTAATAAGGGTAATCCATTTGCATTTCCGATGCCAGATGAAACTGTGTGCGATCGCTCTGAGGAAATTATTGAAGGGTATCGTTTATTAGAGCTTAATGCTTTAATTGGTATTGGTGGTGATGGCAGTCTAGCTATTCTTCGTCAACTTGCCCAACAGGGAAACTTGAATCTAGTGGGTATTCCCAAAACTATTGATAATGATGTCAGTTGTACTGAATTATCTATCGGTTTTAATACTGCTGTAAAAATTGCCACAGAAGCACTAGACCGATTACATTTTACTGCTGCCAGTCATAGTCGAGTTATGATTTTGGAAGTAATGGGGCGAGATGCGGGACATATTGCTCTCAATGCTGGTATTGCGGGTGGTGCAGATGTGATTTTGATTCCCGAAATTCCTTACAAAATAGAACGAATATGTGACTACATCCGCAAACGCCAAGATTTAGGCAAAAATTATTCTTTGGTAATTGTCGCAGAAGCAGTGCGTACTGAAACAGGAGAAGCTGTCACAACTAATGATTCTTTGGGTCCATCTCGGTTTGGTGGTATTGGGCAATATTTAGCTGAGAAAATTTCTACTTGTAGTAGTGCGGAAATTCGCGTCACTGTCTTAGGTCATATTCAACGTGGTGGTATTCCTTCTCCGACCGATCGCTTAATTGCTTCAGCTTTTGGAGTGGCAGCAGTTGACCTCATTGCTGAAGAAAAATACGACCACATGGTAACTTGGCAAAATCGACAGGCGATCGCTGTGCCAATTGTAGATGCAATCTCTAAGTACAGAGCGGTAGATCCTCATGATACTTTAGTCAAAACTGCTCGAAGTATGGGTATTTGTTTGGGAGATTAATGTCAAAAGTAGGGTGGGAAATTTTTTTCCTGCCTCACGAATATTCATTTCTTTTCCTTATTTTCTGTTCCCTAAACTCCAGTAACTAAGTTCGAGTATAATATTATTAAATTAACTCAAAATCTTAGTTTGATATAGGTATTCCATACTTGTTTTAATCGTTCCCCATCTCCCTCAGAAACTTTCCCAAGACAATATATTAACAAGGATTTTTCCAAGCAATCTAATCGAGAAAGACGTACAGTTGAAGCTACACGTAAACCACTTGTTACCCAATCATTCAATTCTACATCAGTAGAGGTTCGTGGTTTAGCTGAAGTTACTGCTGCTGCCACAACATCATCTCCATCTAACCACAATACAAGTATAGGTCGCTTCTTAGAAGAACTGCCGCTTGTAAAAAGGATATTTGCTACCCAAAATTCACCTGCTTGGATAGTTGTCATAAAGACCCTCATCTTCTGGAGAATAACTTTTTAGGAATGCTTCATGGTTGCGAGTAATAATTTCTTCGGTTTCTGCTTTAATTGACTGAATTATTATTCGCCAACGTCCGGCTCCTACAGCTTCTAATAATGATTCTGGTAGAATTAATTTTTCACCAGGATCTAATTGAATTTCACAAATTAGATTAATCAGTTCATTTTTCATAATTAGATTATATATTTGATTACTTTCTAATAGACATCTCCAGAAAAGAGGAAGTAGGGAGTAGGGAGTAGGGAACCCACCCCTCGCCCCTCCCCCTCCCAGGAGGGAGGGCTGTTTCATTCTTGCTTAAGACAGAGGGGGAGCAGGGGAGCAGGGAGCAGGGGAGAATTTTCCACCCAATACCATTGGATTTTCCCCAAATTTATCGATCAATAATTTTGGTGAAAAAATGGATTTTTCAGAAATTCCGTTGATCAGACCTAGATTCTTTGGGAGCTTTTCCCTACCTCCACCCCGAAAAATC
>NZ_JAAHHG010000159.1:0-1893 GCF_010692555.1 Okeania sp. SIO3B5
TAGGAGAAACACCAGTTGCGGGAATCACCATATATATAGATAGCAACGACAACAGCATCCTGGATGAAAACGAAATTCAGACCACAACAGATACTAATGGATTCTACCAATTCAACAATATTAATCTCGCACCAGGAACATATAGTATCAGAGACATAGCTCCAACAGGATTTACTCAACAACAACCAGCACCAACTATTACCATCAATCCCACAGATACAACATTTAATTTCACTCAAATCAACCTCACCAATATTCCCAATAATATAATCGGTGACATTAGCGGCACAAAACTCAACGATCTAAACAACGATGGAATAGGAGAAACACCAGTTGCGGGAATTACCATATATATAGATAGCAACAACAACAACATCCGGGACGAAAACGAATTTCAGGCCATAACAGATGATAACGGCTTTTATCTATTCGACGACATCAACCTTCCAGCAGGAACATACAGTATCAGAGACATAGCTCCAACAGGATTTACTCAACAACAACCAGCACCAACTATTACCATCAATCCCACAGATACAACATTTAATTTCACTCAAATCAACCTCACCAATATTCCCAATAATATTACTCCTCCCGGAATTTCCATTACTCAAACAGATGGCAACACTAATGTTACTGAAGGTCTAGCAACGGATACCTACCAAATAGTTCTCGATAGTATTCCTAATGACCTAGTTAATATAGCGATCGCTCCTGATAATCAAATAGACTTGGGTGCGGGACCGGGTATTCCCATAACACGAAGTTTTGACAGCACAAATGCTCTAACTCCTCAAATTATTAACGTCACAGCAGTAGATGACGCTTTCGCGGAAGGACCTCACCCTGGCAATATTACTCATAACGCCAGCAGTAATGACCCAAACTATAATACTCCCACAGTAGCATTTACCGTAGATGGCACACCATCCAATCTCATCACTGCTAACATTACTGATAATGATACTCCAGCTGTAATTACTATCCAAGCTGCGGAGGGTGGTTTCACAGGTGTTTACTCTCTAGAGTTGAATATGGCACCTACTGCCCCAGTTACTATCAATGTTGATACAGGAGACCAAATTCAACCTATAGCTCCTATTACTTTTGACCAAACAAACTGGAATTCAGAAAGACTGATAACTGTTACAGCGATAGACGACTTTGACATAGAGGGCGACCACACTGCTACAATTAATCATTTTGCTACCAGTGAAGATGACAATTTTAACGGTATAAATGTTTTACCACTTGTAGTCGATATTACTGATAATGATACTGCCGGAGTTTCTATTAATCCCACTGATATTGATGCAACGGAGGGTGGGGCAACAGGCAGTTATGAAGTGGTTTTGACCACACAACCTACTGCTCAAGTTACTATAAATTTTGATACAGGAAACCAAATTCAACCTATAGCTCCTATTACTTTTGACCAAACGAACTGGAATGTAGGGCGACCTATAAATGTTGCTGCTATAGATGACTTAATTGTTGAAGGAAACCATATCGGTACAATTAGTCATGTAGCTACCAGTGAGGATATTAATTACAACGGTCTGGAAATTTCCCAAGTTACTACTAATATTACAGATAATGATACTGCCGGAGTTTCTATTAATCCCACTGATATTGATGCAACGGAGGGTGGGGCAACAGGCAGTTATGAAGTAGTTTTGACTACACAACCTACTGCCTTAGTTACGATTAACTTTGATACAGGAAACCAAATTCAACCTATCGCTCCAATTACTTTTGACCAAACGAACTGGAATGTAGGGCGACCGATAAATGTTGCTGCTATAGATGACTTAATTGTTGAAGGAAACCATATCGGTACAATTAGTCATGTAGCTACCAGTGAGGATATTAATTACAACGGTCTGGAAATTT
>NZ_JAAHHG010000159.1:1903-19407 GCF_010692555.1 Okeania sp. SIO3B5
AACTGGAATGTAGGGCGACCGATAAATGTTGCTGCTATAGATGACTTAATTGTTGAAGGAAACCATATCGGTACAATTAGTCATGTAGCTACCAGTGAGGATATTAATTACAACGGTCTGGAAATTTCCCAAGTTACTACTAATATTACAGATAATGATACTGCCGGAGTTTCTATTAATCCCACTGATATTGATGCAACGGAGGGTGGGGCAACAGGCAGTTATGAAGTAGTTTTGACTACACAACCTACTGCCTTAGTTACGATTAACTTTGATACAGGAAACCAAATTCAACCTATCGCTCCAATTACTTTTGACCAAACGAACTGGAATGTAGGGCGACCGATAAATGTTGCTGCTATAGATGACTTAATTGTTGAAGGAAACCATATCGGTACAATTAGTCATGTAGCTACCAGTGAGGATATTAATTACAACGGTCTGGAAATTTTCCAAGTTACTACTAATATTACAGATAATGATACTGCCGGAGTTTCTATTAATCCCACTGATATTGATGCAACGGAGGGTGGGGCAACAGGTAGTTATGAAGTGGTTTTGACTACACAACCTACTGCTGAAGTTACGATTAACTTTGATACAGGAAACCAAATTCAACCTATAGCTCCTATTACTTTTGACCAAACGAACTGGAATGTAGGGCGACCTATAAATGTTGCTGCTATAGATGACTTAATTGTTGAAGGAAACCATATCGGTACAATTAGTCATGTAGCTACCAGTGAGGATATTAATTACAACGGTCTGGAAATTTCCCAAGTTACTACTAATATTACAGATAATGATACTGCCGGAGTTTCTATTAATCCCACTGATATTGATGCAACGGAGGGTGGGGCAACAGGCAGTTATGAAGTAGTTTTGACTACACAACCTACTGCTCAAGTTACTATAAATTTTGATACAGGAAACCAAATTCTACCGATAAATTCGATTACTTTTGACGATACTAACTGGAATATACCCCAACAAATTCCAGTTGCAGCTTTAGATGACTTAATTGCAGAAGACAACCACATCGGTACAATTAGTCATCAAGTTATTAGTACAGATGAAAGTTATAATGCTATTCAAGCTTCTCAAGTAACAGTAGATATTACAGATAATGATACTGCGGCTGTTTCTATTACTCCTCAACAAACAACTGTTACAGAAGATGGAGGTCTGGGTAATTATGAAATAGTATTAACAACGCCTCCGACAGCAGATGTTACTATCAACCTTAATACGGACGATCAAGTTCAGACTGTTCCTACCTCTATCAACTTTACCCCGGAAAACTGGAATATTCCTCAACCGATAACAATTTCAGCAATAGACGACGATATTCTAGAAGGAGGACAACACCTTAGCAGAATTATTCATCAAGCTATTAGTGATGACTTTAATTATAATCTCATAGAAATATCCCAAGTCACGGTTGACATTACTGATAATGACGAAGAAATTGAAACTAACCCACAAGTCATTATTACTGAATCTGATGGCAATACTATTCTGACTGCTGGAAACTCTGATACTTACAATATAGTTTTAGCTAGTAGTCCGACTACTCCCGTTGATATTACAATTACTCCACCCCCTCAAATTGATATTGGTGCAGGTGCAGGGATTCCTATTATCCGGAGTTTTGATGAAGAAAATGGCACTACTCCGCAAACTGTAACGGTTACAGCAGTTGAGGATGTTACGGCTAATTTTGACATTTTTCATAGTGGAAGTATTGATGGTATTGGCACAAATTTAGAATTTTTTGTGGATGGAATACCTACAAATATTGTTACTGCTAATGTTATTGAAATTCCACCAGGGTTTGGTAGTATCAGCGGGATAAAATTTCAAGATGATAACGGAGATGGGATTCAAAATTCTGGCGAAGTAGGAATCCCTGGTTTTCGGGTTTATCTGGATATTAATAACAATAATAATTTTGAGACGGGAGAACCCAGCGCTATTACCAATAACGATGGCAGTTATGTTATTACAGGTATTCTGCCGGAGGATTATATTCTGCGAGAAGTTCAGCAAGCAGGTTTTACCCAAACTACCCCTGACCGAAATGTTACAGTTATAGCTAACCAAATTCTTCCCAATCAAAATTTTGGTAATGCACCGCTAGTTAACCCAGGGAGTATTAGTGGTACAGTATTCGACGACCTAAATGATAATGATCTTCTCGATCCTGGAGAAACTGGACTCAATAATGTCAGTGTAAATCTCAGTGGAATTGAGAACGATATTCCGATTCAACAAACAACTGTTACTGACTCATCAGGTGTTTACAATTTCTCCAATTTATTACCAAATATTGAGTATACTCTCACAGCAGTTCGTTCTCCCGACTTACCTCTGCAACAGTTTCCATTTCCTGTAACTATTCCTGCTGGTGAAAGTGTTAGTAATATTAACTTTGCTTACGATGTATCAGAGCAACAAGTTCCCATAGCTGAAAATGACACAGCCTCTACTACAGCAAATACTCCCATAACTATAGATGTCTTAGCAAACGATACAGGAGAATCTCTCAATATTATTACCGTAGATAATTTAACCACCGCCGGAAATAATGCCACTATCAATAATAACCAAATTATCTACACCCCATCACCAGGGTTCAGTGGAACAGATACCTTTACTTATCAAATTTCAGACGGCAATAATAATACTCCCAACTCTAGCGCTACAGTTAATATTACAGTTACACCAAACCAAGTAATTCCCGTAGCTGAAAATGACACCGCCTCTACTAATGCAAATACACCCATAACTATAGATGTCTTAGGAAACGATACAGGAGAATCTCTCAATATTATTACCGTAGATAATTTAACCACCGCCGGAAATAATGCCACTATTAATAATAACCAAATTATCTACACCCCATCACCAGGGTTCAGTGGAACAGATACTTTCACTTATACTATTGATGATGGCAATAATAATACTCCCAACTCTAGCGCTACAGTTAACATTACAGTTACACCAAACCAAGTAATTCCCGTAGCTGAAAATGACACAGTTTCTACTACAGCAAATACACCCATAACTATAGATGTCTTAGCAAACGACACAGGAGAATCTCTCAATATTATTACCGTAGATAATTTAACCACCGCCGGAAATAATGCCACTATTAATAATAACCAAATTATCTACACACCATCACCAGGGTTCAGTGGAATAGATACTTTCACTTATACTATTGATGATGGCAATAATAATACTCCCAACTCTAGCGCTACAGTTAACATTACAGTCACACCAAACCAAGTAATTCCCGTAGCTGAAAATGACACCGCCTCTACTAATGCAAATACACCCATAACTATAGATGTCTTAGCAAACGACACAGGAGAATCTCTCAATATTATTCTGGTAGATAATTTAACCACCGCCGGAAATAATGCCACTATTAATAATAACCAAATTATCTACACCCCATCCCCAGGGTTCAGCGGAACAGATACCTTTACTTATCAAATTTCAGATGGCAATAATAATACTCCCAACTCTAGCGCTACAGTTAACATTACAGTCACACCAAATCAAGTAATTCCCGTAGCTGAAAATGACACTGCCTCTACTAATGCAAATACTCCCATAACTATAGATGTTTTAGCAAACGATACAGGAGAATCTCTCAATATTATTACCGTAGATAATTTAACCACCGCCGGAAATAATGCCACTATTAATAATAACCAAATTATCTACACCCCATCCCCAGGGTTCAGCGGAACAGATACCTTTACTTATCAAATTTCAGATGGCAATAATAATACTCCTAACTCCACTGCCACAGTTAATGTAACTGTAGACTCCCCACCTTCTGGCAGTATTAGTGGGATTATATTTGACGACACTAACCAAAATGGTTTTCTTGAACCAGGAGAAACAGCATTAGCAAATGTCACAGTTTTTATAGATACCAATCAAAATGGCATTCCTGACTCCAACGAACAAACAACAGTTACAAACCAGTCTGGTATCTACACTTTATCTAACCTATCACCAAATACTTATACCATCAGAACAATTACTCCTCAACCTGATGCCACTCTTATAACTCAAGAGTTTCCTGTCACCCTGTCTTCTGGGGAAAACCTCAATAATATTGACTTTGGTTATAGCATTGGCAGCCCAGGTACTCTCCAATTTAGCAACCCCACTTTTAGCGTGACAGAAAATGAACCTACTGCTACGGTGACAGTCATTCGTACTGGTGGAAATGATGGAGTAGTTAGTGCCAATATTAACCTTTCCAATGGTACAGCAACCCAAGGTATTGATTATGGCAACCCTGTTCCTGAAACTATTTTCTTTGCAGATGAAGAAACCCAACAAACTGTTAGTATTCCTATTATTAATGACAGCTCAGTTGAGAATACGGAAACTGTCAATTTAAGTTTAAGTAACGTTACAGGTGGGGCAACTGTTGGTCAACCTGCTACTTTAGAAATTATTGATGATGAAATTATATCCCCGCCATCTCAACCTTTTACTACTAGGGTATTGGGTTTTGATAATGAATTTAACAATTTTGATTTTGTGAGGTCTGTTCAAGTTAATCCACCTCAAGGTCCTGCTAACATTCGATTTTCTCCTAATACTGTAGCTTTAGTAAGTAGGAATGAAGGAGGCCAAGGAAGATTTGATGGTACGACTAACAATAATACTGTTATTGCCTACGATATACCAGACCAACAATTAGGGTTTGAGCTGGATGCTATTGTCATTGACTTAGCTGAAGTTATCGAGCGGATAGGTGAAATTGAGTTTGGTAATTTTTCGTTTGACTATTCTTCTCCTAACAGAAGTCACAATGTGAGGTTTTTCAATGAAAATAGTCAGGATATTGGCCAAGGAGCAACTTTAAGTCCGACTATTTCTGTTCCTGGCCAACCAAATAATTTCAGTAACTTTAGCCGTCAAGGTATTTTCATTCCAGAAGATACTCAGTTTATTGCTATTGGCAGTGAGTCTACAGAAATTGGTATTGATAATTTGCAGTTTACATTACAGCCAAAAATAAGCATATAGCAGAAGGAAGAAGGAAGAAGGAAGAAGGAAGAAGTAATATCATGTCCGGTTGAATAATTAGACAATGGTTGTCCGAAGGCAGGAGGCAGGAGGCAGGAGGCAGAAGGTTTTCTAAGGAAGGCAGGAGGCAGGAGGCAGGAGGCAGAAGGTTTTCTCAAGAGTGTAACCTTAATTTTATACACGCTCCGATGCTACCGGACATGATATTATGCCCTAGCAAAACGGGAGAGCGCGGGTCTTCAACCAACGTTGAGATAAAATATAAAATAACTCATACCCATTTTTTAACAACCAAAAATATATCTTGACATAATTTATAAAAAATGGTATTTCAATAACCATTTTGGCAATTAATCATTGGAATTTAACTGAAATAACAACTATGTTCAAAAAACTTCTCGGAGACCCCAACGCACGCAAACTCAAGAAATTTCAACCTTGGGTAACAGAGATTAATATTCTCGAAGAAGATATTCAACAACTTTCAGACGAAGAGCTAAGGGCTAAAACAGGAGAATTTAGACAAGCTCTAGAAAAAGCAACATCTAAGGACGAAGAAAAAGAAATATTAGAAGAAATTCTACCTGAAGCTTTTGCAGTAGTCCGAGAAGCAGGAAAGCGAGTGCTAGGTATGCGACACTTTGATGTCCAACTTTTGGGGGGCATTATTTTGCATCAAGGCCAAATCGCAGAAATGAAAACAGGAGAGGGTAAAACTCTTGTATCGACCTTACCAGCATACTTAAATGGCCTAGCAGGTAAAGGCGTCCATGTAATTACGGTTAATGACTACTTAGCTAGACGAGATGCAGAATGGATGGGACAAGTCCATAGGTTTCTGGGTTTAACTGTAGGATTAATTCAACAGGGAATGAATCCAGAAGAACGGAAAAAAAATTATGCCTGCGACATTACTTATGCTACTAACAGTGAAGTTGGATTTGACTACTTGCGCGATAATATGGCAACTAGCATGGATGAGGTAGTACAACGTCCATTTAATTTTTGCACTATTGACGAAGTTGACTCTGTATTAGTAGATGAAGCACGGACTCCTCTGATTATTTCTGGGCAGGTAGAAAGACCTAGTGAAAAGTATATTAAAGCAGCAGAAATTGCAGCAGCTTTGGATAAAGAAAAAGAACATTATGAAGTAGATGAAAAAGCTCGTAATGTGTTATTGAGCGATGAGGGTTTTGCTCAAGCAGAACAGTTATTGGGAGTACAAGATTTATATAACCCAGAAGATCCTTGGGCACATTTTGTATTTAATGCTTTGAAGGCAAAAGAATTATTTATCAAAGATGTTAACTATATTGTTCGTGATGAGGAAGTAGTTATTGTTGATGAATTTACAGGAAGAGTAATGCCAGGACGACGTTGGAGTGATGGTTTGCATCAGGCGATCGAAGCTAAAGAAAGGGTGGATATTCAGCCAGAAACTCAAACATTGGCAACTATTACTTATCAAAATTTCTTCTTACTTTATCCGAAATTATCGGGGATGACGGGAACGGCAAAAACAGAGGAAACGGAATTTGAGAAGATTTATAATCTACAAGTGACAATTGTACCGACTAATAGACCAACTGGTAGAGCAGATTTATCAGATGTGGTTTATAAAACAGAACAAGGGAAATGGCAAGCGATCGCTAATGAATGTGCGGAAATGCACACAGCAGGTCGCCCAGTTTTGGTGGGTACAACCAGTGTGGAAAAATCAGAGTTACTTTCTAGGTTACTTGCTCAACTGAAAATTCCCCACCAACTGCTGAATGCTAAACCAGAAAATGTGGAGCGAGAGTCAGAAATTGTGGCACAAGCAGGGGGTAAGGGTACAGTTACTATTGCTACTAATATGGCAGGTCGAGGTACTGATATTATTTTGGGCGGAAATGCTGAGTATATGGCAAGGTTGAAAGTTCGGGAGTATCTGATGCCGAGGGTTGTTAAACCGGAAGAAGATGATGGTATGGGTATGATCCGCGTACCAGGAGCTAAAAAGCAAAATTCAGCTAAAGGTTTTGGCGAACAGAAGAAGGTGAAAACCTGGAAAGTGTCGCCAGAAATTTTTCCAGTTAAGTTGTCGCCACAAACTGAAAAGATGTTGAAGGAGACGGTAAGTTTTGCGGTGCAAGAGTGGGGAGAGAGAGCGCTACCTGAGTTGGTGGTGGAAGATAAGGTGGCGATCGCTGCGGAAAAAGCTCCTATTCAAGACCCGGTAATTCAAAAGTTACGGGAGGTGTACAATTTGATTCGCAAAGAATATGAAGGTTATACAGATAAGGAACATGATAATGTGATAAATCTTGGTGGGTTGCACGTTATTGGTACTGAGCGCCATGAGTCAAGGCGTATTGATAATCAGTTGCGGGGTAGAGCGGGGCGGCAAGGAGACCCTGGTTCGACTAGATTTTTCTTGAGTTTGGACGATAACTTATTACGGATTTTTGGTGGCGATCGTGTTGCTGGAATGATGCAAGCGTTTGGGGTTGAGGAAGATATGCCAATTGAATCTGGGTTATTGACTCGTTCGTTGGAAGGTGCTCAGAAGAAGGTGGAAACTTATTATTATGATATGCGGAAGCAGGTGTTTGAGTACGACGAGGTGATGAATAATCAACGTCGGGCAATTTATGCGGAACGCCGACGGGTATTGGAAGGTAGGGATTTGAAGGAACAGGTGATTAAGTATGCGGAGCAAACTATGGATGATATTGTGGAGGCGTATATTAATCCTGAGTTGCCTTCGGAGGAGTGGGAGTTGGATAAGTTGGTAAGTAAGGTGAAGGAGTTTGTGTATTTGTTGGCAGATTTAACACCGGAACAGTTATTTGATTTGTCGATGGATGATATTAAGACTTTTATGCATGAGCAGGTGAGGAATGCTTATGATATTAAGGAAGCGCAGGTTAATCAGATTCGTGGTGGTTTGATGCGAGATGCGGAACGTTTCTTTATTTTGCAGCAGATTGATACTTTGTGGCGGGAGCATTTGCAGCAGATGGATGCGTTGCGGGAGTCTGTTGGTTTGCGGGGTTATGGTCAGAAAGATCCGTTGATTGAGTATAAGAGTGAGGGTTATGAGTTGTTTTTGGATATGATGACGGATATTCGTCGGAATGTGGTTTATTCTATGTTCCAGTTCCAGCCGCAACCTTCGGTGCAGACTACGGCGGCAGAGACGGTGTGAAGAACCTAACCCCCTAGTCCAGTAGGGTGTGTTAGCGTCAGCGTAATGCACCAAAGACATAATAGATGGTGCGTTACATTTCATTAACGCACCCTACCAAAGCTTTTTGCATTCAGAAAGTTTGCTTGTTACTCAAAGTTTAAAATTTTAATCATTATCCATTATCAATTTGTTGAGCGAACAACAGATTAGCGATCGCCAGATTAAGAGTTCTGGGGAGGGTTCCTTGAAGCTACCACGAAAGGTTAGTTTTTCCAGAGCATTGGGAGGTGGTCTCAGACATTATTATATTAATGGAGAACCATACGATCCAGAATCCCAGGACTATATTCTGGAGATGAATACTGCCGAACAATGGGTGTTATCAAATCCATCTGACTCTCCTCATCCGTTCCACATTCATGTCAATCATTTCCAAACAAAGGGGGATTTAATCGATCTAGATAAAGAGGATGTGCCGTCAAACTGGCGTTGGTGGGATACGGTTGCTGTTAATCAAACTCCCGTCACAATTCGTCATCGGTTCTCAGATTACGATGGAAAGTTTGTTCTGCATTGTCATATTCTGATTCACGAAGATCAAGGGATGATGAGAAATGTGAGAATAATGGATAATTGATAATTGAAGAGTTTTGGCATTCACAGGACTTACGCAACAGCACTAATAATAGTGTAAACATCGGGAATATTGACCAAACTATACGCCATATATAGCGGTACTGCGTAAGTCCTGATTCAAAAAGTTCAGTAGTAACCCACCGTCTTCACGGAAGTGTAATCAACCCCATAGATTAGCTGGTAATCAATCGGTGCAGACTACGGGGGCGGCAGGGGCAGAAGCAGCAGGGGAAGAGAAAAAAATAATTATAAATAATTATTATAAAGAAAATAATTTTTTTTAATAAATAAAAAGGGAAAGATTGGTCAGAATTCCTAATCTAGAACGTCTAATAAGTGTAGTTCATAGTGTCTGATTGAAAAATGTTGAAAAGATTTGTGGTAGGCTTTTGTCTGTTGTGTCTGATATTTATGTCTAATCAGGCTCCAGCCATAGCAGGAAGTGGAAGTTTTGTTTCATGGTGCGATAAAAATGGATATACTATAAGTCAAAAAACGGATACTACTGTGGAAAAAATTGGAAAATGCGATACTGGTGATTTACTGATTTACACAGTATTAGGAAAGAAAGTCGGCACAGGAGTGTTAAAGTGGAGTGAACTATTAGAGAAGCAGAGGACTGATGTAATTGATAAGTGTGGAGCAGAGGAGGCATGTAAAAGCGATAATCTGAAAAATTTTGGTTTGTGTATATTTGACACTAATGAATTTTTTAATAATGATGAGATGAAGTAATCAAATAATATTAGCATCCTCCACCCACCCTGTAGTTACCCCATCATCCTCGCCCCATTTACTGTAATAAATATATGGGAAGCCTTTGAGCCAAACCAACTTCCCAACGGGTCTACCTGGTACACCTCCTGGTACCCCTCCAGGTCTAAGTTCAACTGTCCAGGAACCCCTTCCCTACCCCTTGGTTTGGCCTGAAAACCCTTAGTCATTTTGTCTAAAAAGCAACTCCCCCAATTACGGCGGGGAGTTGTTTTTTTCTTTTTAGGAGTGTACCGCTTACAAAACTCCCGATACCGTTTGGCACATTCCTCTAAGGTTGTAGCCAACTCCAGAAAAGCGGGATGCCATTCCGTCAAGCCATCATCAGTCAATTGTGCATAACTACCTTCAACAATTAATAATTAATAATTAATAATTAATAATTACCTCTTCTTTTTAGGGAGAGAATTGAGGCTCAAAGAAAAAAGTTTCTTTTTTTCCCTTGAAAGGGGAAGCTTTCAACCTGAGTTATAGCATTTCCCAAGCTAGTGAGGTACAGTTCTTTCGATCCCCCCTAACCCCCCTTGAGAAGGGGGGAACTGGAAGTCCACCTTTTTAAGGGGGATGCGCGGAGGATCATAACTTTACTTCATAACTGTGGGAATTGCTATATTTAATTGTTAATTATTAATTATTAATTATTAATTATTCGGTAAACCCTGCTGCTTTCGGGTTGGCATGAATATAGCGCAGAGTTTTGAGAATTCGGTCCGAGTCACTGTTAGAAATAGCCTCGCGGGAGTCCGTTGGTTTGCGGGGTTATAGTCAGAAAGATCCGTTGATTGAGTATAAGAGTGAGGGTTATGAGTTGTTCTTGGATATGATGACGCATATTCGTCGGAATGTGGTTTATTCTATGTTCCAGTTCCAGCCGCAACCTGGGGTGCAGACTACTGTAGCAGAGACGGTGTAGTTTTCATTCAGCATTTTTTGATTATTAGTAATTATTATGAGATAGATAAAATTTTTTAATTATTAATAAAAGTAAAGATTGGTCAGAATTCCATATCTCCATCGTCTAATCAAGTGTAGTTATTTGATTAAAAATTGGAAAAATGTTGAAAAAATTAGTGTTAGGCTTTTGTCTGTTGTGTTTGATTTTAGGCGTAGCTGCTCCAGCGGAGGCGAACCAAAGTACCTTTAACCAGGATCTCAAGAAAGCGGGATATACATTTCTTGCAAATGGAAACATTGAAGTTATAAAAAACAAAAATGGAGATAATTATAAAAATTATGAGGAAATAATGAAATTGTGTAAACAGCAGGGAGGAGATGCTTTTGGTGTATATGATGTAGATGGTAGTTATGAGTTTGTTGGGTGTAGTTTTAAATAAGTAGATGAGGGGGGTAAGGGGTAGAATAATTTCAGATGGGTAGAAAATAATATTAGCATCACCTTCTCACCCTGTAGTTACCCCATCATCCTCGCCCCATTTGCTGTAATAAATATGTGGGAAGTCTTTGAGCCAAACCAACTTCCCAACGGTTCTACCTGGTACACCTCCTAGAACGTCTCTAGTTCTAAGTTCAACTGTCCAGGAACCTCTTCCCTAACCTTTGGTTTGGCCTGATAACCCTTAGTCATTTTGTTCAAAAAGCAACTCCCCCAATTACGGCCGGGAGTTGTTTTTTTCTTTTTAGGAGTATACCGCTTACAAAATTTCCGATACCGTTTAGCACATTTCTCTACAGCGCTTTTCATTTGAGTAGACCACAAAATTATTTTTGGCGCTTAGAGTAGGGAGTAGGGAGTAGGGAGTAGGGAGTAGGGAGTAGAAAAATGCTTTTGGGTTGCCCATACTAACTGTAGTCTATCCATGTGAAAAGCGCTATAACCTACATTCCGCACGACAAAATGTAGTATAAAGAATCCAGAATCCAGAATCCAGAATCCAGAATTCAGAAGAAAATAGTAGTGGTGATAATTGAGTATTTATACTTAATACTTTCCTGATAATTTGATTCTCGATCCAGGTCAATGAAGATAATTTATACCGTATAAATACTGAATCAAGATGGTTTTTTCATACTACTTTTCATGTTACAAATTGACGTGCGGAATGTGGGCTATAAGGTTGTGGCCAATTCCAGAAAAGCGGGATGCCATTCCGTCAAACCATCATCAGTCAATTGTGCATAACTACCGTAATTGCTAAAAGCATAAGTAAACCCCAGACGTAACCCTGCAGCTTATCAGTTATCAGTTATCAGTTATCAGCAAAATTTGTAAAGTGCCTATTTTCAGTTATTAGTTATTAGTTATCAGTTATCAGCAAGAAAGGTATTTAGCCATCTCTTGTCAATATCGCATCGAAGCCAGAATACTGCTGGGTAGCCATAGTATCCGCACTGCTAGGCGATCGCCTTTCCGATTTCCTCTAATTAATTACCCAGTCTGTAACTCACCAATATGATGTACCCAAGATGCTCCGCAGTTATTAGCAGCATCCACAAGTCGCCTATCTGCAGTCCAAAAATGTGCTTGTTGTGATTCTGCCAAAGCTAAGTAAGCAGCATCATAAGCAACAGTTTGCTTTAGTCGAACAGACCATTCCAGAGCAAGCTGGTGTAACCTAAGCGTGGGTGGAATTTCTGTGATTCCCATAGCCAAAATAGATTCGAGTGCAGCGATCGCTTGTTCAGAAGATATTCTACCGATCGCCATTCCCTTGCGGAGACTAGAAACGATTTCGTAACTCCACAAACTGGGGACTATTAATTCTGTATTTTCTTGTTGCCACTCCTGCATTTTTGCCAAAGAAACTGATGTATAGGGTAGGGGGATCGCCAAAGCTAAAATTATATTTGAGTCGGGTACAATTTTCATAGTTCCCCTGTAATTATTCTCTCTATTTGCTCTTCTCGTTCGGTTCTAACTTCCGCAACCAGATCGCCTGAATAGATGCCATGAGTTTGTTGAATTTCTGCTCGGAGAGAATTTAAACATTCTAAAGCTTTTTGATATTCGCGATCGCCTTCATCAGAAGTTCCATCGCCTCTTTGTTTCAGGGTTTCTAATCCCAGACGCACTACTTCCACAGCAACTTCAGAGACTGTCTGATGTTTTTGAGTAGCTAACTGGAACAGGGCGTTATACTGCTCTGGTTCTAAAACCAGTGGTTGATATGGATATTCTGTCATTTTTTCTCTGAACATAAATGTTTTGGTAATTTTTCCTATTGTATCATTATTTTGAGTAAATTGAGAAATGCTCACTCACTTGCTTTATTTTTGCAGGGCGATCGCTTTCAGCAAAAATATAATGCTGACTTTAGAGTTATCAAAAAATTTTCAACTCTGTTCGCATTTATCAAACATAGTGTGTTACTCTGTAAGCATGGGAAAAAGTACGCGCAGATAGAGTCACTTTTCAAACTATTTAGGAATAGGGCGTTGCTGAATTGAAGTATGAATGCGCGATTGTTTGGTTCTGGTCAGGCCCCCTAAATCCCCATTTAACAAAAAGCGCAGCATCCTCTGGCTTCCCCCATTCAACAAAAAGCGAAGCAACATCTGGCTTCCCCCTTTCCAAGGGGGACGGGAGGGGGATAAAAAGGGGGACGGGAGGGGGACTTTTAGAGTTTTATTCCCCCCAAAATTGGGGGGCTAGGGGGGCTTGCATCATACCCATAATCAGCAACGCCATAGAGTGTTAAACTTTCATAAAATCCTTCTACTTTACAAATATTATCTAAAACAAATGAACCAGCCAAACCATAAGCAAAAACCCAGGGAAAACTCAGAACCAAATACCCGAAAATTAAGGATAAGTAGACGAACATTTTTAGGAACTGGAATAGCTGCTGCTACTACTACTTTGATTTTCCTTTATCGCTCGCTCGCCAGATTAACCACCTCTAAGTTTCCTCCACCTCAACCCTATAAATACACTAAATTTCGCGATCCCATAGAATTCACAGGAAAAGAGTTGCGCGTAGCACAACATCAGTTAACTCTTCCAGGGAATGATGGAAATGAGGGCGTTCCCATCTCCGTGCGTCTTTATAACAACTCAATACCCGGACCGACTTTGAGACGCAATGCAGGGGAAAAAATTGAATTCAAGTTTATCAATAATCTACCTCCTAACAACCAGTCAGCAGGGAACACCTGCAAAGAGTCGCAACACGACAATAAACCTGCGTGCTTCAATACCACCAACGTACACTTTCATGGATTCCACGTTTCCCCAAAAACTGATGGTGGGGTTTCTGCTGATGATGTCTTCGTAAAGGTTGAACCCGATGGTGGAGAGCATCAATATAGGGTTGACATTCCTAACTTTCACGCCCCTGGAACTCACTGGTATCACGGCCACCACCACGGTTCGACTGCGATTCAAACTGCTAGCGGTATGGCTGGAGCGATTATTATTCCAGAAGATGAGAAAAATAAATTGGGGGTGACAGACGACAATGATAAAATCTGGTTGATGCAAGAAGTTATGGATGTTTCTAATGGAAATGATTTTTATAGAGCAGATAAGAACAACATCAAAACACATTTCCTAATTCACGGAGAGTACCAACCTACTTTAACTATAGATAATGCTCATACCCTACAACGGTGGCGGTTTATCAATGCTACCGGAACTGATGGCGGACTAATGACTCTGAAATTATACAAATGTATAGATGAACAGGATATCGGTTTGAGGTGTGAAAATTCAGAATTACAGGATATGTATCTAATTGCAGTTGATGGCGTTTCTTTTTATGGTCATCGTCCTCAAAAAGTTGGTAATAGTAATTATCAGCCTTATCAAGATGGTTGGGAACTTTCTCCTGGAAATCGGGCTGATTTTCTGGTTAATCTGCCAAAAGGTGATTATAAACTGGTTAAGGATAGGTATGAGACTATGAATGTCAGGCGATCGAATATAAACAGACAAGTGTTAGCTTACATCAAGGTTAAGGGAGAAAGTGATGCGGGTGGAAAAATCCCAGATATGATTGAGGGAGAGTTGCCTGATTATCTGCAACCGATTAGCGATCGTGAGATTAAGAGTTCTGGGAAAGGTTCTTTGAATGTACCACGAAAGGTTAGTTTTTCCAGAGCATCGGGAGGAGGTTTAAGGCATTATTATATTAATGGAGAACCTTATGATCCAGAATCCCACGACTATATTCTGGAGCTGAATACTGCGGAACAATGGGTGTTATCAAATCCATCTGAATCTCCTCATCCGTTCCACATTCATGTGAATCATTTCCAAATAAAGGGGGATTTAATCGATCCAGAAAAAGAGGATGTGCCGTCAAACTGGCGTTGGTGGGATACGGTTGCTGTTAATAAAACTGCGATCGCAATTCGTCATCGGTTTTCAGATTATGATGGGAAGTTTGTTCTGCATTGTCATATTCTGATTCACGAAGACCAAGGGATGATGAGGAATGTGAGAATAATGGGAAAGGGATAAAAAGAGCAATGTAAATCCAAGTTCCATTAATCCGGTAGGGTGTGTTAGCGAAGCGTAACGCACCGTTTTTACAGAAGTATAACTACTCCACAGATAAGCTGTAATCAAAAAAAAAAACAGCACGAGTGCACTGTTCGAGAATCAAAAGGAGATAAATAAAAAATGAGTGTAGTTATTCCTGATGACGTGCTGTTATCGGCTAGAATGTCCGAAGCACAATTAAAGTTGGAAATTGCTATTATGTTATTTCAACAAGATAGAATTAGTATTGGTAGAGCTCGTCGTTTGGCTGGAATTAATTTGTTAGAGTTTCAGCGGGAGATTTCTGAACGGGGTATTTGCATCCATTACGATGTTGAAGAGTTTGAGGAGGATATTAAAACTTTGCAGGAAATGGGTAGGTTATGATTGTTGTCAGCGATACCTCACCTAAGTAAAAAGAATTTTTTTAAGCAATCCTCTTCTTTATAAGGAGAGGTAATTATTAATTATTAATTATTAATTATTAATTGTTGAAGATCGCGTGATTATTCCTCAAGCAGTTTATGATGAAATGGCTTCTTTAGAGCAATACTAGGTACGGTTGAGGTTCAAATTTTAGATTGGATTGAAAACCGGACAGTTGAAAATCGCCAGGGAGTTGAGGAGTTATACCATTTCTCAAAAACTTTTCTACATTTTATTGAGTAGGGGAGTAGGGGAGTGGGGGAGTGGGGGAGAAGTAAAAAGGAAGAATAATTAACATTAATTGGGCTATTTTTAGTAAAAAAGTAACTCTACCTGTTTTGATTAATTAATAACTGAAGTCTTACCCAAGTATAGCAATACTTTTGGGAATTGGTATTACAGCAATGAGCGCTGGTATATTTACAAATTGCAGGAGGGGCCAAATAGCTAAAAGTCTTATATTATCAGCAATTCATTCCCCCAGATGAGCTGTTGCCAGATGAGCTGTTGCCTGCGCACAGCGCTATACAAGTTGATTTAGATATGGGAGAAGCAGAAGCAATTATTTTAGCTTTGGAACTGGATGCAGATTTGTTACTGCTAGACGAGCGTAGAGGAAGAAGGGTTGCTTTGGAGTTGGGAGTCATTTCAGTTATCAGTTATCAGTTATCAGTTATCAGCACCTCTGGCACTTAGCATCGGGATTGAAATACTGGAGTTTATTTTTTTTTTATCCCCTTGAAAGGGGAGGCTTGATACCTTTTTTTTGTCAGGAAAATAAGTGGGTTGTTAGGTGTATTGCAGGAAGCTAAGAGAAAAGGTCTGATTTTAGAAATTAAGCCAATTTTGGATCGGTTAATTTCTGAAAATAATTTTCGGATTAGCGTTAGTCTCTACAATAGGGTTTTACAATTTGCTGGGGGAGTGAAGTTGTGTTGGTTTAATAGCGATCGCTCCTAAAATTTCCTTTGTTTGGAAAGGGGCGATAATGCTCCACACCGCTAGCGCGATCGCTCTTGCTTAAAGATATGTCGGTCTAGCTTACAACCGCAACCTGATAATAGATAGGGGAAATTAATATTAATAATTATTATAAAATGTAAAAATAATAATAATTATTAATAATAGTTATTCAGAATTCCAGAAGCTAGAACGTCTAATTAGTGTAGTTAGTTAAAATTGAGAGAAAATGTTGAAATGAGAGGCTGTTATCTGTTGTGTTTGTGTTTGTGGAACGCTTGTATTAACCCAGCCCAAGCGAATGAAACGACATGGAGGTTAAATCAAAATCATCCAATAAACGAAAATTCATTAAATAGTTATCAGATCATCGAATGTGGAGAAGGGGAAGTAGGGTTGGATTTTCCAGCAGTGCGATGGCAGTTGTGGCAAGAAGAAGGAGAGGTATGCGCTCATCCAATTCAACAAGATCAAGTGTATCCGCTGTTAAGGGTTTGGTCAAGGGAATTGGGTCAAGGGAGGCAACAAATTCCCACGTTAGAACAGTGGAAGACGCGTTGTGTGGAAGAAGAGGGTTCCGTACTTATAGACTTATTAGGGAGCCATCTGTGCGGTTTTCGGTATGAGGGGGTGGAAGATGTAATAGACTGGTTGGTACATGATGTGGTGGTTGGTACACAAGAAGCTTTTGCTCAATATGCTCAATATGACCTTATAAACGACCAAATAAGGAACCAATATGTGGAATTGGTAACCGGAGCGGTTCAAAATAAATATGTGGAATTGGGATTAGGACAATTAGATGGAGGAGTAGTAAGAGGAGTAGTAAGGCAAGTAATGGGATGGGAGGGGGAGGGAAGGAGGGAAAGGTAAGAGGGATAGGGATAGGTAAGAGGGATAAGTTATACCATTTCTCAAAAACTTTTCTACGCTTTCTTGAGCAGGGGAGTAGGGGAGTAGGGGAGTGGGGGAGAAGTAAACATTATAATAATTAACATTAACATAGCTAAAATTAGCAAAAAAGTTATTTGG
>NZ_JAAHHG010000016.1:0-3988 GCF_010692555.1 Okeania sp. SIO3B5
TTAGACTACCGCCAAGGAAGCAGCACCCTGTGAAGCGTCAACCCGCCGAGGAGCTATGGCTCAGTAGGAATCCCCGTGCCTTTAGGCCGGGGAGGATGTCAAAGCATATTAAGAAAGAAGGAAGCAATCTCCTAAAACCCTGAGATTGCTTCCTATCGTCGATAGGGACAACTATTCAATCGGATTCTATATAATATTCTCTGAGTACAGATGGCACACTGTAGAGATTTTCTTGTTTTTCGATGAGGGAACGCCTACACAAAGATTGTAATGTGTTGAGTAAATCTGATGGTGATATTTCTGTAGTTTCTAACAGTTGCGCTAGACTAATGGGTTTATTTTTCATTACTAATAGCTCCAAGATTTGTTTTTCGGTTTCCGATAGGCGATCGCTCTGCTGTTGTAAAGTATCTTTTAAATCTTCTGGTAATAAGATAGCATCATCGGGCAATAACTCAATCAAATTTTCTCCGAATTCTTGAATCTGAGTTGCCACACTTTTTAACCATAGAGGGTTGCCTTGATAGTGGTGAATGAGTCTTTCCCATTTCTCAATTTCTGTTAAACCATAATCTTTGAGTATTTCTGTGGCGCTAGTGAGATCTAAACCAGTCAGTTGCAAAATAGGAATTGGTATTTTTTTGCTTTTGAGTTGAGCAAGTTTAATGGGTTCTTCCCAACCTATTAATAGCAGGCAACTTTCATGGGATAATTTTTCTATCTGTTTGAAAAAGCAGTCATATTCTTCGCATCCTGGTTTGTACTTTCCTGCAAATTCTCCACTACTGAAAAGGTGATGAATGTCATCCAAAACAACTAATTGGATTATATTTGTCTTAACTTAGTACTATCCATAATGTTGATTTTCGGTATGTTACGCTGACGCTAACACACCCTACTGGACTGTTTCATCTAAAATGGTGCATTAGAATAGCTAGCCAAAAGTGACTATTGGACTCTATAGCGATCGCTAAAAACAGACAGCCCAAAACAAGCGATATAGCTGCCGCACTTGCTCCGCCAACGCTAAAAATAGATAGCCAAAAATAAGCGATCGTTAAAAACAGACAGCCAAAAACAGGCGATCGCTAAAAACAGACAAGCAAAAACAAGCGATCGCTAATTGATGGCGACAGTAAACTGTAGGAGAGTTAGTGGGTATTAGGCAGTTTCAAAAACCGGATAAAGATGTTTGAGCTTAACTCTGGCATCGTCAGTAGAAAATTGCCATATCACTTTAGAGGCAGTTTGATTACGCTCGGTTTGCCATGCAATTAATTCTGTTTCCAACTTTTGTTTGCAATTAATTCTTCGGTCTAAACATTGTTTTGATAAGATACTTAATTCAGTCTCGGCCACATTTAACCAGCTACCATTACGGGGAGTATGATAAATTTCTAGGCGTCTAGCCAGACGATGGGCTCTACTGAGCCGGAAATGCTTCATACAACGAAGCAATATTATGAGTGTTGAGATTATCGCAAACTAACTTGACTTTTCGAGCATTTGGGTAGTCCACATCCAATAATTGTCGTATTTCTTCTGCCCAATCTATTCGAGTTCGACTGTCTCGGTTGCTCACCCGTCGCCATCCTCTGTTAGGATCAAAAAACATGAATACAGCTTGTACTCCTTCACGAGCAAGCGTGATAATCTTCTTTTTTGTCTTTCCCAGGCTTCATGGGGATGGTTTCGTAGAGATGTCCTTGAAGTTGCACAGAGGCTTCATCCATATTTATTAATGGCTCCTCTTGGGAGTGAACACTGCTATAAAGATCGAGAACAACTTCCATTTGTGAGACAAATCTAGCTAAGTCCCTCTCTGGGATACAAAACCTTTGGGTTTTCCAGGGGCGTAATTGGTTTTTTTTAGAGTGCGCCAAACAGTTGAGCAGGAAATTTCAGTGACAATTTGTCGCTCTTGAAGCTCTGAAGTTAATAATCTGATTGTCCAATCTGCTCTGCCTTCCGGTGGGTCAGAACAACACAAAGCAATGATTTTTGCCTCAGTTGCTCCATCAACTTTTGGAGGCGTGGGTGGAGATGGGCGAAGACTTCTGACAAGGGCAGGTCTTTCCCCTTTGGTCAGGAATCTTTGCCGAACCCGTCCCACTGTATTTCTATGTACATTTAAAGCTTCAGCTATCTCTTCATCTGTCCAACTTCTCTTGGTTGTAACGGCTTCGTTACACATTAGGAGAATTCGAGCGTGTAGAATTTTTTTAGCTGGTGCATAACCATTTCGGGCGATTTTTTCGCTTATTATCTTTCTGTTCTACCGTTAGATACACTTTATCTCGTCGGCCTCTTCCCATCATTATTGTCCTCTATTGCTGGCTATTCTATTCCACTATTTTAGTTGTTTTGGTCCAGAACCTCTATTTTTGGCTGTCTGTTTTTAACGATCGCTTGTTTTTGGCTGTCTGTTTTTAACGATCGCTTGTTTTTGGCTGTCTGTTTTTAACGATCGCTTGTTTTTGGCTGTCTGTTTTTAGTGATCGCTATAGAGTCCAATAGTCACTTTTGGCTAGCTATTCTAATGCACCATTTTAGGTGAAACAGTCCACTACTGCTACTGCTTCATCTGTGCATCCGTGCCATAATCTGTGTGAGCGCCTCCTCCCAACCTACATGAGCGATCGCTCTCCAAACACTAACTTGCTGCCCAAAGAAGGGAAATATTGCTGTATTGCCTGAACATTGAATCAGCACTCATAAGCGTCATGTCCTCTATCTGAGCTTGGGCAATTAGCATTCTGTCAAAGGGGTCTTTATGATGTAACGGTAATGCAGCCGCTCTTAAGGCATGACCAGCAGTAATTTCTAAAATTTGCATATTTAACGACGCTATGCGACTATAAATGCGGCATTGCATAATTGCGGGATGATTTTGTCACAGAGCAGAAACCATAATCCCCGTGTCCCCGTGTCCCCGTGTCCCCGTGTCAGCCGAAATCATCCCAGTATTCAGCAACGCCTAAATGCAGGTATCTATCGGTTCTGGCAAAGATAATTTTCCATAGGCAACTTTGATTGCTATTTCCCACACACTAGCAGCAGAAAACCACAATTCGTTACTTTCATCAGCAATACAGGTGGTTGCCTCTTCGTTTAACCGTTCAGGTTCAGCAAACCACCATAACCAGCACTGGGTATCCAATAACAGTTTCACTTTTACTCTCCCTCAAATGCTGCCATAATCTCTTGTGGTAAAGGTTCATTAAAATCCTCTGGCACGACAAATTTTCCTCTATCCTGCCCCAAACTAGCTAGTCGCTTAGATGAGGGAGAAATGGGAACCAATTTCGCGATCGCCACTCCTTGATTGAAAATAATAATTTCTTCTCCAGGTTTGATACCAGATAATAACTCCGAGAGATTGATTTTGAGGTCGTCAGGTAAGTTTTCTATCTGAAGTGTAGCCATTTTTGTTTCTAAATCACTTTTATATTACATTACCAGTTTAACTTAACTTAGGATATTTTAGCTTAACTACCAAGTAGGGTATGTTTCTCTGCGGGACATGTTTGCGGAGCATTCCGTCAGGAAAAATGAAATGTAACGCACCGCCTTTGATTTTCGCTGTGTTACTTAATCCGTACATCCGTGCCATAATCTGGTGAGCACCTCAATCCAACTACATAAAGCGACCGCTTAGATGGAAAAACTAAGAAGTTATAGTTTTCAGTACCTAATTTTTCACTGCCACAACAGAAAAACTAAGACGTTGTAGTTTTCAGTACCTAATTTTTCACTGCCACAACAGAAAAACTAAGACGTTGTAGTTTTCAGTACCTAATTTTTCACTGCCACAACAGAAAAACTAAGACGTTGTAGTTTTCAGTACCTAATTTTTCACTACCACAACAGAAAAACTAAGACGTTGTAGTTTTCAGTACCTAATTTTTCACTGCCACAACAGAAAAACTAAGACGTTGTAGTTTTCAGTACCTAATTTTTCACTGCCACAACAGAAAAACTAAGACGT
>NZ_JAAHHG010000016.1:3998-35217 GCF_010692555.1 Okeania sp. SIO3B5
CCACAACAGAAAAACTAAGACGTTGTAGTTTTCAGTACCTAATTTTTCACTGCCACAACAGAAAAACTAAGACGTTGTAGTTTTCAGTACCTAATTTTTCACTGCCACAACAGAAAAACTAAGACGTTGTAGTTTTCAGTACCTAATTTTTCACTGCCACAACAGAAAAACTAAGACGTTGTAGTTTTCAGTACCTAATTTTTCACTACCACAACAGAAAAACTAAGACGTTGTAGTTTTCAGTACCTAATTTTTCACTACCACAACAGAAAAACTAAGACGTTGTAGTTTTTAGTACCTGATTTTTCACTGCCACAACAGAAAAACTAAGACGTTGTAGTTTTCAGTACCTGATTTCTAGAGGGGGCGGGTTTACCAAGTCCTGGGTAAAACCATTAACTTAACGCGGAACCCGCCCCCTACTATTGCACCATTTTATGCGTGTCACGCCACTACTGAACTAGAAGTTTTCCTTCTTTAAATTAATCCAACTCTTCCTCCCCAATATCGCTAATGGGAACAGGTACAGCTAAAGGCGATCGCAAATCTTCTACCATTTCTTGTATTTCCAAAGGTGGCGGAGGTGTCATCCGAGATACCACCCAAGTAATAACTAAATTCAGCACCATACCCACAGTGCCAATACCTTCAGCAGACACACCGAAAAACCATGTTGGCATTCCCGCAAATTTGACACCTATAATATAGACAGTAGTAAATAACAAACCCGATACCATACCAGCGATCGCTCCTTCTCGGTTAGTGCGTTTATCAAACACTCCCAAAATAATTACTGGGAAAAAACTTGCAGCAGCTAAACCAAAAGCAAACGCCACAACCTGAGCAACAAACCCTGGTGGGTTCACCCCAAAGTAACCAGCAATGGCAATAGCAAACCCTACCATTACCCGTCCCACCATTAACCGTCGCGACTCTGATGCCCCTGGATCGATCATCCGATAGTAAACGTCATGGGCAATGGAACTGGAAATCACTAATAATAAACCAGATGCAGTAGACAAAGCAGCGGCTAACCCTCCTGCTGCCACTAACGCAATTACCCAAGGAGCAAGTTTGGCTACCTCTGGAGTAGAAAGCACAATGATATCCCGGTCGATCTTAATTTCATTGATAACTTTGTCAGTTTCTTTGTCAATATCTTTGTCAGTTTCTTTGTCAGTTTCTTTGTCAATATCTTTGTCAGTTTTTTTGTGCGGAGTTAATTGAAAGCGACCGTCATTATTTTCATCAGTGAATTCTAACAAACCCGTCTTTTCCCACTTTGTCGCCCAGTCTAACTGTTGCACTTCTGCCACAGTTTTGTCGTGTAAACTCTCAATTAAGTTGTATCGGGCGAAAGTAGCTAATGCGGGAGCAGTTGTATATAGGATAGCAATAAACAATAATGCCCAACCAGCAGAATATCTCGCCGCCCTGACATCAGGTACTGTGTAGAAGCGAACAATTACATGGGGTAAACCAGCAGTCCCCACCATCAGCGCAATAGTGATAAACAAAACATCCAGCATAGTTTTGTTACTGAAAGCTGCTGTATATTCGGCAAAACCCAAGTCTACCTGAACCTGATTCAGTTTTTCGACAATATCGCTGAAAGTAAAGGCAAACTGGGGAATAGGAATACCTGTAATAATTGTAGCAATGGCAATAGCTGGAATCAGATAAGCCACAATAAGCACAAAATATTGAGCTACCTGAGTCCAAGTGATGCCTTTCATCCCTCCTAATATTGCGAAGAAGGCAACAATAATCATCCCGATGACAACGCCAGTTTCAATGGGAACTTGCAAAAAGCGACTGAAAACAATACCCACACCGCGCATTTGCCCAGCAACGTAAGTCATGGATACGAAAATGGCAGCAATAACTGCAACGATGCGGGCTATATTGGAATAGTAGCGATCGCCCACGAAGTCGGGTACTGTATATTTGCCGAACTTCCGTAGGTATGGGGCGAGTAGTAGTGCCAACAACACATAACCGCCAGTCCATCCCATCAAATAAATGGAGCCATCATAACCCAAAAAAGAAATTAATCCCGCCATGGAGATAAATGAGGCAGCAGACATCCAGTCGGCGGCTGTAGCTGCACCATTGGCAATAGCAGGTACACCTTGATCAGCGACGAAAAAGCCTTTGCTATCTTTGACTCGCGATCGCCACCCAATGTACAGATAACCCATGAAGGAAATGATGACGAGTATAAATGTCCAAACTTCTACAGTCATTTAGTCTCTCCTATCAGAATTATATTTTTTATCGAGTTTATCCATTTGAATGGCATAAGTAAAAATTAAGATTACGAATACATAAATGGAGCCTTGTTGTGCCATCCAAAAACCGAAAGGAACGCCAAAAAATTGAATAGTATTTAAGGGTTGGACTAATAGAATGCTCAAAATAATTGAAACTGTAGCCCAAACTATTAGCAAGTTCCTGATTAATGCTTTGTTGGCACGCCAGTATGCTTGACGTTTTTCTTCATTCATTTTTTAAGTTGTTGATTAACTATGGATTTTTTGATTGAATTTTCGGGACAAAATCTGATTAATTAGGTCTAAGAGACTGTTTGTATAGCGCTACAAGCTAGGGAATAGGGAATAGGGAATAGTAAATTGTGATATCATGTCCGGATAAGAGCGTGATAAAAAAACTTCTCCCCTTTGAATCTTTCTTTTCCTTCTGCCCTCTGCCTTCCTTCACTCTCTAAACATGGCCTTTTTTCTATAAGCTAAGTAAATTAGATCGATCCCAAGTATGTTATTAAAGCATTATTTAGTACTCGTTAGAAATGTTATATAAAAATTAACAATTAGCCCTCAGTTTTTGTATTTTTCTTCACTCTTATAGTTACTTTTTGTTCTCTAAATTATCTTTTTATTTTCGGATAATCAGTTATAAAAAAACTTTATCCCTTTTAACCCTTTCTTCCCTTCTGCCTTCTGCCTTCTGCCTTCTGCCTTCTGCCTTCTGCCTTCTGCCTTCCTTCCTCCAAAGTGTAAGTATTCAACCAAACATGATATTACAGCGCTTTTCACTCTTGATTAACCACATCGCCATAACCAAAATTCTGTAGGGACGTTGCATGCAACGTCCCTACTGTGGTCTACTGAAATGAAAACCGCTGTATAACAGAAGTAATATGAAATACGAAAAATCATATTAGACATCTCCTCCAAATGAGGGAGTAGGGAGTAGGGGCGAATCGCGATTCGCCCGTACAGGAGTAGGGAACCCACCCCTCGCCCCTCCCCCTCCCAACCCACCCCTAGCCCCTCCCCTCCTGGGAGGGGCTAGGGGTGGGTTGTCTCCTGTCTCCCCCTCCTGGGAGGGGTTAGGGGTGGGTTGTCTCCTGTCTCCTACCCCAGCAAAAATACTTTCCATACGCAAACCCTAATTAGGGTTTGCTGATTAAATCTCAAATTATTACCATATAAAGGTTTTAGCCTTTTTAAGTATTGAAAAAGTACATGGTTTTCAGCTCTTCATGCTCATGCATGGAGCGCATTTTTAGCGCATAGTTGGGCAAAAAAATTCTCCCCTACTCCCCTACTTCCCCGCTCCCCTACTTAGCTCTTGCAAAAATCTCTCAATAAGTATATATTCAATATATAGTTAGTAATGCGTTTATTCAGAAGCAAATCTGGGCAATCATAAAAATGGTATTCTATCAGCATGATTCACTTAAGTCTGAACTAAATCAAAGAGGTTGGCGTTTGACTCCCCAAAGGGAGACCATTTTACAAATGTTTCAACACCTACCTCAAGGTAAACACTTAAATGCAGAAGAAATATATAATCTGTTGTTGCATCAACAGGAAAAAATTAGCCTTTCTACTGTCTACCGAACCCTACATTTATTAACAAAAGTAGGTATTTTGCGGGAATTAGAATTAGCTGAAGGACACAAACATTATGAGATTAACTCCCCCAACCATCATAAACATCATCATCTAGTCTGTCTTCAATGTCACAAAACTTTTGAATTTAACGATGATTCTATAATGAAGGTTAGTCAGAAGCAAGCTGAAAAAGAAGGGGTTGAAATGTTAGACTGTCAATTAACAGTTCATGCTATCTGTATAGAAGCTTTACGCAAAGGTTGGCCTGCCTTAGTAGCTACCAGTTGGTCTTGCCCAAGAACTCACTTACAAAAGATGTCTAACTCAAATTTAAATCATCAAAAGGTAAAATTGGAGGAGGAGGAGGAACTACCAAACGTTCAATAACTGCTCTATGACTTTCGCGGTTAGTTTGTACTTCGGCTGCGATCGCTTCAAATTTTATTTCTAAACAACCATAAGCAATATACAAATCTGTAATTACCTCCAATTGCCCCATGCCATTAGGAATAAAATCAGTCAACCAATGTGGGCCTGTAACTATTGTTTGAGCTTGGCGATCGTAAACCCAAATCTTAACATAAATGCGAGGCAAACCCTCCGGTAGTTGTACCCTAACTTTTACATCTTTTCCAGCAACTACCTCTTTCGCCAGTACTTCTATATGAGGCACTGGCACTGGTTGATCTTCTGGTAAAATATAAGGTTGTCTAGAAATTGATTCATCTTCTGACTGAGAAATATTTGCTAAACCATCATTCCATTGTTTTTCTTGTGGATCTAACTGTTCATCTTCAACCACAAACTCTTGTGCTTCCCAATTAATTTCATCAGAATTTTCACTGACAAGTTCCTCACCATCAACCATCCTATTGCTCGAATCACTATCTGACAAATTATCTGCTCCATCTTTATTTTTAGATTCTGATATATTCTCTGATTCTTCAGTTGGAGATAAAGAAGAAGCTTTCATCCATTGGGACAACTCAGAATCATTAGCCAAGGAATTCAGCCGAGAAAATAATCTATCCTCCAAATTCAAAGCCTTAAATGCTTCTTTTCTAGGAGCAAATTTTGTCGGAAAGGGAACAAGGTTTTGTTGATTTATAGGTACTTCCTCTTCCTCAATTTTTGCCTCTAACTTCGACTCCGACTCTGAATTTTCTATTTCTTCAGCTTGTAAATTAGTTTGTTCTGAAAGTTTATTTGAATCTTCCCAAACATCATCTAATTCATCTGAATCTTGAGGAACATTTGACTTGGCCAGCAACTCATTAATCAGAGTCTGATCTTTGGCCATTGTTTCCGGTGGTGGGTTTCCAAAGGTTGGTAACTCTAGTGTTCCAGAATCTCCCTCTCCTTCAACAGGTTGATATATCTGTGGTGGTAAAGGTTGTTCTATATCGGATTCCTTCTGGGGTTTAACTTGATTAATTTTTTCTACTAAATCCTGAAAAGAAGGAGATTTTTGCTCTGGTTTTCTTGCTGCCGGAGTTATTTTCGCAGCCATTCCTTGATGGTCATCTTCAGTAAAATTATCATCAATTGCTGCTAACCAATTCTGTAGTGGGGCTGTAATTGTAAAAGATGTATTAGCTAAAGTAACTGTATTATTTGTGAGAGTAATTTGCCCTAATATTAGACGTGTCTTAATATTTTCTGGAACATTAATTGTACAAGCAAATATAATAGGTGGAGCTTTCTCTGGTAGAGCTTGTTGTACATCAATTAAAATTTCTGAAGTTTGAGGATTACGCAGACAAATTTTTAAATTTCCATCAACAATTGGAGTATTATTTTCTGCAATTGAGGAATCATTTTTTGTTAAGGTATTCTGTGATATAAGGTGATTAAAACCTTCTGTAGATTGAAGATTTTGAGATTGATTATCTAAGACAATCTGACCAGATATAATTAAAGCTTCTCCTGGTTGAGCAGTATAAGATGCTCGGTCTAAGGTTAGTTGTAAAGGATAATTTATAGTAGAGTTAGTCTGATTAGTAGCGTTAGTATCTGTCTGTTGATTTGCCTCTAATTCTATTGCTTGTTCTTGGTCTACTTGCCCAAGTATTGATGAATTATGTCTGATAATTTCAGTTAGTTCTGTTAATTTATTCTCTGTATCTTTAATATCTGATAGATGATTTTCCTCTTCAAGTTTATTTTGAACTTGAATACTTGAATCTTCATCATCATCTAGTAAATTAGTGGGATTTTGCTCTTCAATTTGAGCATCCAATACTTCTATTTCATCTGATTTAGTTGTTAATTCAACATCTTTTTTTTCTGTATTGTCTTCTGGATTATCTAGTGAGTTTATTTGACTAGACAAAACAGATATATTTTCATTAGTAATCGACTCATTTTGCTGAGTTTCTGAATCTTTTAATGGATATATTTCCTGACTCTGAACATCTAGCGTTTGTGAGAAATCTGAATCATCATAATCAGTGGGCAATACTTCTAAATAGACAATATGTTGTTTTGCTTTGACAGATGATGTAGTTGGTTTACTTTGACAACGAAACTCCCATTTACCAGGTTTGAGGCGGGTAAAAGGGATAATAGAGATGAGACCTTGAGAGTGGGTAAGACTAGAACGTTTCTGGACTCGTCTTAAGGGAGGGACATCTTCGAGAGAATTGTGAATAATCTGAATTTGGACTTCTGTATTGGCTATATGGGTATGAGCCACAATTCGATAACGACCTTCTAGAATCTCCACATCGGCTGATTCTAGAGGTAGCCAGGTTCGATCGCCTTCTTTCTGTAGCAAAAATTCCCAGTTTGACATCTATCAAGTCTACAGAGTGACTTTACATAATATATTACTTTAGTTTATATCAGATTTTTTTTTCTGGGTAATTTTAAGCACTAAAGTTTAGATTTTTTTGAACTTAAAGTAGTAATTAGTAGTCAGTAGTCTATATTCAGTAGTCAGTAGTCAATTTAAAACAATTATATAGTGCTACGCATTAAGGTGTTTGACATAAATAGAAGCCGTAAACCCTTTTGTATTCTCCTGTTGCCTATTGCCTGTTGCCTGTTGCCTTGCGCGCAACGCTATACCAATTCCCACTCATTAATACTATATTTAATTAACACTTAAGTTATTAAGTAATTAACACAGGTATAATAATTTTTTTGCTAATTAGCAGCCCAGTTAATATTAATGATTCTCATGTTTAATTCTCCCCTACTCCCCCACTTCCCTACTCAAGAAAATGTAGAAAAGTTTCTGATAAATAGTATTATATCATGTCCGGATAATCAGTGATAAAAAACCTTTTTCCCTTCTAACTTTTTCTTCCCTCCTGCCTCCTGCCTCCTGCCTCCTGCCTTCCTGACTCCAAAGTGTAAGTATTCAACCGGACATAATATTACTACTATGGAACCCAACCCAAAATTGTCTCTACCTGAGTTGCCAGAGACATAGGATCAAAAGGCTTAGTAATTATTCCATTTATTCCCAACTGCAAAAATTGATGGCGGTCTTCTGAACAAACTTTCGCTGTCAGGAAAATTACTGGAATTTGCTGAGTGGCCTGATTAGCTCGTAATTGTTTAAGAGTAGAAAATCCATCTATTTCAGGCATCATTACATCTAAGAGAATAGCATCTGGTTGTTCTGCTTCTGCTTTAGCAACAGCTTCCCCACCTGAACTACCTGTAATTACTTGCCAACCACCTACTATTTCTAGACTAAGTTGAGCTACTTCTCTAATATCTTCTTCGTCATCTATTAGTAGAATTCGTTTTTTTGTCATCGGATAAAATGTATTTAGGGTTTGCTGAAAAAGTCTTATGGGTGAGGGTAGGGAACAGGGAACAGGGAACAGGGAACAGTTTAGACTATTTGCTATGACCAAGTTTTCTGATGGTCAGAGAAAAATATTAGCATTTTGAGACTAAAAGAGCCAAAAACCTTGCACCCCCTCAGCAATATTTAGGGTTTGCTGAAAAAGTCTTTTAGTAGGGGTAGGAGACAGGAGACAACCCACCCCTCGCCCCTCCCCCTCCCAGGAGGGGAAGACAGAAGAAATGGGAATTTAGAGAAGGTAGAAGTAAGAATTGTCCCTTAATTTTTCTGTCTAACTATGCGCCTAAAATACTAACTTTTTGAGCGCTTTAGACGGAAACAGACGCACTTTTTTCGACTCCAAAAAGGCTAAAGTCTTTATATGTCAATGCTTTTAGATTTAATCAGCAAGCTCTATTTAATCCTGGAAGCCTTAACTGGTATTGATTACAATTTTATTTAACAAGCCCTATTTAAGGAGAGGTAATTATTAATTATTAATTATTAATTATTAATTGTTTAATATTACCTGGTTACACCTGGAATCAAATCATCATTCCAGGGAAGAGATGCAGGGCGTTCTTGACGGTCTAAATAAGCATTTAAAGCATAAACCATATCCCCACGAGTCATCGGTTCTAAAGGATTTATGTTGTTTGTACCTGGTTCAGTATTCACAAAACCTTCATACAATGCTGTTGCTATTGATTTTTTTGCCCAACTAGGAATTTTCTCTGAATCTGGGTAATCATTTAATAGCTTTTTAGTGTTCTCTTCAGGGAACTGAAAAACACCATAAGCTTGAGCAAAAATCGCAAATGCTTCTGCTCGATTAATTTTATAATTGGGAAAAAACATTCCCTCACGATAGCCACTCATTACACCATTTTTTAGAACAATTTGAATATCATTATAAGCCCAATAATCTGAAGAAACATCTTTTAATTCAATATTTGGTTTCTGGGAAAATGCACGTTTTTCTAAATCAAATGTTTTGACTAAAATTGATGCTAATTCTGCTCTGCTAATAATTTCATTAGGATTAAATTTTCCGGCTGCATCTTTGGTCATTAATCCTGCAGCAACTACTCTTTCTATGGGGTCTAATATTTCTTCTTGGGCTTGAACAATTATTGGTAATTGTAATAATGCTATAAGGGAAAATAAACTAACAAATTTTTGCATAATTTTAATCACTAAAGATAAACTGTTTATAGTATATTATTGTATTCCACGGGAGAAAAAAAAATGCAAGCCACCCAAATTAGCTATTCTGCCAAAGAGTATTTAGAGCAGGAAACTACGGCTGAATTTAGAAGTGAATATCGTGATGGAGAAATCATGCCCATGACTGGAGGTACGTTAAATCACAATCGAATTGGACTAAATATTGCTTCTGCCCTAAAATATGGTATCAAAGGTCAACCTTACGAAACTGCTATAAATGATTTGCGCTTATCAATACCAACAAAAAACATTTACACTTATCCAGATGTGATGGTAATTTCTACTCCAGTTATCTATGCCGAAGGTAGGCGAGATACTATTACTAACTCTCAGATAATTATTGAGGTATTGTCGCGATCAACAGAAAGTTATGACAGGGGGCAAAAATTTGAGTATTATCGGAGAGTTAATAGTTTCCAGGAATATATTCTCATTGATCAATCTTGTAGATGATTAACTAGGTTAGCCACATCTTTTTCAGAAGTAATATCTACTCCTGTTTCTACAGAAATTCCTAGACTTTCTAATTCCCCATCTGAGTGACGACAAACAGCTATTACTTTATTACCTTTGCTATGAACTTGTTTACATAATTCTTTCCCAATACCACGATTAGTTCCTGTGATTAAATAAGTTGCCATAATCGACTTTTTTCCTTAATTGCTGATAATTTTATTGGTTGATTATATCATATAAATAACACAAATTTTTTAAGCATTTCCTGCGGAATGCTGCGCAAACAGTGGTCAGCTATCAGCTAGCCTCCTACCGGAGGAACTGCGTTATCAGCTTCATTACCTTTAGTTAAATTGTAGCTTGGTTTGAGGCATTGAAACCAAACATCTTCATTCATTATAAAGAGGAGGCAATAAAACCTCTAACTGCTCTAATAAAATGGGAATATCTGACGCAATAACTCCCCACAAAATTTCTGGTCTCACCTCATCATAGCGATGAGCAATAATGTTTCTTAAACCAATAAGACTGCGCCAATTTATCAAAATAATATGGGTCTAAAACCCCGCCTTTTAAGGCGTAATATTTTTGGAGCATTGCTAAAATCCCCTACTTCCCCTCCTGGGAGGGGTTAGGGGTGGGTTAACTTCTGACTTCTGACTTCTGACTTCTGACTTCGTTAACTGAGGGTGTAATTGTTGAAATTCTAAAGATATTCGACGTGCAGCTTCACCCAAAATTTCAAATTGACGCTCTACTGCACTTTGTATCAAAATGTTCTTTCATTAATGGATAATGGATAATGGATAATGGATAATTACCTCTCCCTAAAAGGGAGAGGATTAACTAAAAGGAAAAAATTTATTTTTTTCCCCTTGAAAGGGGAGGCTTCAAGGCGCAAATTATTTAATTATTAATTATTCGGTAAATACTCACTGTAATTTACATCAGTAATAAATTCCTGAATTCGACGAATTGCCTGTACCATATCCCAAACTGAAGCAATATCTCTATCATTGTTTTGCATAAATTACTTGATAAGTCTTTAAAATATTAGCTAAACGATAGGGATTTTTAATCATAGCTTTTTCTACTAAATCAACTGCACGTCCAAACTTTATTTCTAATTCCTCTTGCATATCTAATAATTTTGACAATGTTAACTGGCAAGAAGAATCATAAACTACTAAAATATCAATATCACTATCAGGGTGAAAATCTTCTCGTAATACTGAGCCAAATAAAGCTAATTCAGTAATATTCCAGCGTTGACAAAACTCAGAAATTTCGGAGTAGGAAATTTTCAGACGTTCTCTGAGAATAACTTTTAAATTAACCTTTTGTTGTTCTTTAAGCATTATAATTACAATTCCTATACTATTTTAAAAGTTGTGGCATAAGCTTGAATTCCTGAGTAACCCTTTTTGAACCCCCCCCTGCCCCCCTTGGAAAGGGGGGAGTTAGAGGAATAAATTTTATTTTTCCGAGGGGTTTGAGGGAATCAAACTCTTCCATATCTTTAACAAATTAGTATTAATTATTGACTTTTAAAAGCCTGCCATAATCTACATAAAATTCCCAGCAAATTATTAAGGTGATGGCATAAGTCTGAATTATTAATCCCCCCTTGATAAGCTATCCCTTATAAGGAACTTCTGAAAACCTTGTGGGGAGCAGGGGAGCAGGGGAGTAGGGAGCAGGGGAGAAGGGAGAAAGAGTATAGATAGATAAGCAAAACTACTTAAGTTATCAAAAAAATGTATTTTTCAATGTACTTTTTCTCCGCAAAAAGCCTCTCAAATGCCAAGACATCACTTGACTCTTTTTGTCAAGTTTTATGTTAAGAAAGATGTTTATAAAGCTATGCTTTATAAGGGGGGTTTGGGGGGATCAAAGTCCTCCACATCTTGAACAAATTGGTATTAATTATTGACTTTTAAAATTATGTCAGATTCTACGGAAAACTCAAAGCAAATTATTACGGTGGGCGACCAACCTACGACAAATGATGAACTTGGTTTTGCCCCTTATGTAATAGCAATGGCTGAATTTTTAACTCATAAAGATACTAAACCACCACTAACTATTTCTATCGAAGGTGAATGGGGTAGCGGTAAGTCTTCTTTTATGAAACAACTTGAAGCTGAGGTGAAAAATAAGTCTAAAGAATTAGATAAAGAAGATTTAGAGAAAGTTTGGCAGAAAATAAAAAAAGACCGGATTATTTTCAGCGATATATCAGACATCTATGAACTTTTCAGATTAAAATTTAAACAAGAAACTAAAACAATTTGGTTTAATGCTTGGCGACATGAAAAATCTGAATCACTTTGGGCTGCTTTTACTCTGTCTTTTTTAGAACAATTGTCTAATAATCGCAATTTATCTGATTTTGTAATTAATATTTTTTATGGTTTTAAGCTATTCATTTCTGGCTTTAAATTCATAGGAAAACCGTTAAAAGCAATTCAAGCCTTAATAAAATTTGTTTTAATTATTTATACTATTGTAATTATTATAGTTGTGTCTTGGAATGTTTGGTTGGAGAGAATTCCTCAATTATCTAAAATTTTGGCAGATATTGTTAAAACGGATTCAAATCTAAATGGTTGGTTCAATATTCTTTTTAGCGGTGGCTTGGTTGGCGGTTCCCTTTTGGCAATAAGAAACCTTTTGGGAATAATAGGAGACTTAATTGGCAGCCCGAAAATAGATTTTACTCAATATTTTCAGCACCGTAATTATGAAAAACAAGTTGCTTTTGTTGAAAAGTTTCACGAGGATTTTTCTAAAATTGTTGATGCTTATGTGGGTAAAGATGAGAAGATTTATGTTTTTATTGATGACATTGATCGTTGTGAGTTGGATAAATCTGCCGATTTATTACAAGCTCTAAATATGATGATTTCTAACGACCCAAAGATAATTTTTATTTTGGGTATGGATAGAGAAAAGGTAGCAGCAGCAATAAGTTTTAAACAAAGAGATGTTATTCCTTTTCTAGCTTCAGCGATCGCTGAAAATCAAGGAGAGGAAAATGAAAGTCAGAAGTTGAGCAAAAAGGTTGATTATGGTTTTAGTTTTTTGGAAAAGTTTGTGCAATTATCATTTTCAGTTCCTGCACCTTCTCAAAAGACGTTGGATAGTTTTATTGATAAAATATCAGAAATAAAAACTTGTACAGAAAAACAAGAAAAATACTTTTTTTGGATTCCTCATAGTTTAATTGCTGAAGTATTTGATTTGCCCGCAAGATTTAATGATGCAAAAGAATGGATAGAAAAATTTAAAGACAGAATATTTTCATCAAAAGAAAAAGAAGCAGAAAAAACAGAAGCAAAAGACTCTTCTTTTTCAGAACAAAATCTAGAATCTCAAGAGGCTAATATTTCATATCCAGATTTAGCTATTTTCCCAATTATTGAAAAAAATTTAGATTCAAAAAGCCTTACTAAAGTTATAGAGATGGTTGCTCCTTTTTTTGATTATAATCCCCGTCGTTTAAAACAATATATTAATGTACTGAGACTTAGGATTTATATTGCCTATTATTCTATTGGAGTTACTTTTGCTGAAAGAGAAACAATAACCATTGAACAAATAGGTAAGTTTACTGCTATTACCCTCAGATATCCCCGTCTTCTTTTGGAATTAAAGAATAATAATCAACTACTTGCTGAGTTAGAAAAAGATGCTGTTGATAAATCTCTTAAATCAAATAATTCCATCAGACTCGGTCTTAAATCTACACCTAAGAATAAGGAAACAGGAAATGCAAATTATTGGCTGAAAAATTACCCGAAAATTCAACAATTACTTTGCTCTGAAATGATATTGGATAAGGAGCAAAAACCTGGCAAAAAGTATATTTTTGAAAATGGAGAAATTAAAAAACTCCTGGAAGTTTTACCACCACAACAAAGTTTACCTTCTAAATATTTTAAACTGCGTGAATTCCTAGCTGCTAAGAAGTGGAAAGAGGCAGACTATGAAACTTATAAAGTTATTTTACAAGTTGCAGGGCGAGAGGAGCAAGGATACCTGGAAGAAGAAGATGTAGAGAAATTTCCCTGCACAGAACTCTACATAGTAGACAAGCTTTGGGTAAAATATAGTGATAATCAGTTTGGCTTTTCTGTACAAAAGAAAATTATAAGAGATTTGGGTTTTGAGAGTTACAAGAAAGAGAATTATAAAGAAGTGTGGAAGTTGTTTATAGCAGCAGTAGGATGGGACGATGAGGTGAACTACGAGAATACGCCTAACCAAGGCTACCTCCCCTATATAGTGTTGTGGGAAAGAAAGTGGGTGGATTTCTGGCTATTCTCTCGCGCAGAGACTTGTAGGCTTTAACATATAAACGTTTCAGTATTGTGTAGGTTGGGTTGACGGAGGAAACCCAACAAAAATCAACGGTGCTAATACAGCCATAATAGTAGAGCAAGTTGAGAAGTTTTATGTTGGGTTGCGCTGCCGCTTAACCCAACCTACGGTTTATGGTTTTTATTGTGAACGAACAAAAACAGACATAATATTGAGATAAAATTTTTAGTTGACGGAGGAAACCCAACAAAAATCAACGGTGGTAATAAAGTCCAGTAGGGTGCGTTAGGCGCTTACCACAAACTACCGTGGAACTATCAAACATTACATTGCGCCGTAACGCACCGTTAAGTGTTTTGTAGATGCAATGGTGCGTTACGACGGACTCCTAAATACCTTTCATAGTCTGAATTTAAACCGTCTAACGCACCCTACAAGTTTTGCTAATAATTTTGGCGTTGCTGAATTGAAGTATGAATGTGCGATTGTTTGGTTCTGGTAAAGCCCCCGCGCATCCCCCAATTTTGGGGGACTTTTAGAGTTTTATCCCCCCCAATTTTGGGCAGGGCTGTTTCAAAGTCCCGTAAGTTAACGATTGAAGGAGAACGGGAAATGAAGGAATAGTGGAACAGTGAAATTCACCAAAATTTGCCGATTTTGAGCGCCAATAAGCGTCTTTAAACTCTGAGAGGATATCTGGTTCAACGTCGCTTAAAAGCCTCTATCCCCGTGTCTCCGTTTCTCCGTGTCCCCGTGTCTATTGAGAATGAAACAGCCCTCCCCCAATTTTGGGGGGCTAGGGGGGCAAAATTATACCCAGAATCAGCAACGCCATAATTTTAAGATAAAATTTTTAGGAGCTAAAACCCAACTACAAACTAATGCAGAAAATTCTACTCCCAATATTTGCAGTATTCGCCGCCTTATTAACAGGAGCAGGTTTAATGCTTTTAGCACAAACCAACCCTGTAACTGCCTATACCGCTCTATTCCAAGAATCTCTCACAACCTACTTTGGTTTCAGCGATACCCTCAGCAAAACTACCCCACTATTGTTAGCAAGTTTAGGAATATTAATAGCATTACGAGCAGGTTTATTTAATCTCGGTGGGGAAGGGCAAATTTATATGGGAGCTTTAGGCAGTGTTGTCGCCGGACTATATTTACCTAATTTACCAATATGGATACATTTACCCCTAGCATTGATGGCAGGTTTTCTTCTCGGAGCATTTTGGGGAGCGATCGCTGGTTTTCTCAAAGTTACCCGTGGTTTAAACGAGGTGTTGACTACCCTATTACTCAACTACATCGCTCAAAATTTTGTCAATTACATGGTGAATGAACCACTTATCGCCCCCGATGCCCCCAGTCCCTACACTCCTCTAATTGCTGAGTCAGCACGTTTACCGATAATTTTGCCCAAAACTCAAGCTCACGCTGGAATTTTATTGGGGTTAGTTATTGCCATAATTTTAGCCGTGGTGTTGTCGTTTACAGCTTTCGGTTATCAAGTGGATGCGGTTGGGCAAAACCCTAGTGCAGCTCGTTACAGCGGAATTTCTGTTAACCAGACTATTTTGGCAGTCATGGGTTTATCCGGTGGGTTGGCAGGTTTAGCAGGAAGTGCAGAAGTATTAGGAGCAAAATATCGGTTATTTGAAAACTTTTCTCCTGGTTATGGTTTTGACGCGATCGCCATTGCGTTATTAAGTCGGGGCAACCCACTGGCAGTAGTTTTAACATCTCTATTTTTTGGCGTTCTCAGGAGTGGGGCAAATGTGATGCAGCGGAGTGCGGGGGTTTCGATAACTATTGTTTATGCTATTCAAGGTTTGACAGTGTTGTTTTTGGCAATAAGTCTAGCGTTTGAAGAGCAAAGAAAAAGATTTACAACAGATTCTAAGATATAAAGTATAAATATTAATAATAATATTAGGACTTACGCAGATAAGCTATATATAGCGCTCAATACTATTGTCCAATAGTTAATCAACTCTATAGATAGTGTTTGCCTAAGTCCCAAATATTGTAGTGCGCGCATCTTGCCCGCGATGGGTGTACCTGATAAAGAATAAATAGGTTCCAAGATATAAATTATAAATATTATAGGAGTTACGCAGATAAGCTATATATAGCGCTCAATACTATTGTCCAATAGTTAATCAACTCTATAGATAGTGCTTTTGTGCAAGTTCCGAATATTGTAGTGCGCACATCTTGCCCGCGACAGATGTACCTGATGAAAAATCAATAGGTTCCAAGATAGATATAAACTATAAATATTATAGGAGTTACGCAGATAAGCTATATATAGCGCTCAATACTATTGTCCAATAGTTAATTAACTCTATAGATAGTGCTTTTGTGCAAGTTCCGAATATTGTAGTGCGCACATCTTGCCCGCGACAGATGTACCTGATAAAGAATAAATAGGTTCCAAGATATAAATTATAAATATTAATAATAAAACCTTTGTAGTGCGCGCATCTTGCCCGCGACGGGTGTACCTTATGAAGAATAAATAGGATGGGAGCAAGATGCTCCCACTATTTCCTTAAGCAAAATAATTACAATAGACAACCATTACAATGCACCACCTTTAAACTTTCTTATTAATGACTAATACCAATTTGAAAAAAGAATGTTACAAATAGTTTCAAACTTTAGATGTCGAATAATTTGCTGAAATTACTGAAGCATCAAAGTTTTGAGCTATGAAATCATAATGCATGACTTTTGACTTTTGACTTTTGAATTCCGTGAAAAGGTATAACTTTTTCATCAAAAACAATCATCAAAAAATGACAAATATCGACTTTTTCTCTGATTATTTATCTGCCACAATTCGACTTTCTGTTCCTCTAGCTTTTGCAGCTTTAGGTGGAATATTTTCCGAACGTTCCGGCATCCTTAATATTGCTTTGGAAGGAATGTTATTAACTGGAGCTTTTGTTAGTGCGGCTGTTTCTATTTCCACTGAAAATGTCTGGATAGGAACTTTAGTAGCAATTTTTGCCGGGGGAATTTTAGGTTTAATTCATGCTTATCTTTGTGTCAGTTTAAAAGTCAATCAATTAGTGTCTGGTTTGGCAATAAATTTAGCAGTATCGGGATTAACTGCTTATGGAGCTAGGGTATTATTTGACAGTGGCACAATTGCTCTACCAGGTATTGAAACTATCAATTTTTTGGGATTAAAAGATTTGCCTATTTTGGGAATATTTTTCAATCAAGACTTATTATTTTATTTACTTTTATTATTAATTCCGGTTTGTACTTATCTGATTTTTAATACCAGTTGGGGTTTAGCTTTAAGAGCAGTTGGTGAATATCCTCAAGCAGCAGCTACAGCAGGAATATCTGTTAGTTTAGTGCGTTATTTAAGTGTGGGTTTTAGTGGTTGTTTGGCAAGTTTAGGTGGAGTTTATTTAGCATTAGTTCATGTGAAATTTTTCACTGAAGGCATGAGTAGTGGAAAAGGTTTTATTGCTTTGGCAGCTATAATATTTGGTAGATGGCATCCCGTTAATACAGTTTTAGCTTGTTTATTATTTGGAGCAACAGAAGCTTTGCAATTGAGAGTTCAAGCTTTTAATCTGAATATTCCCTATCAATTTTTAGAGATGTTGCCTTATGTTATTGCTTTGTTAGCTTTGATTGGTTTAGCAGGTAAATCTACCCCTCCTGCTGCTTTGGGAAAGGAACAGGGAGCGGGGGAGTAGGGGAGTAGGGGAGTGGGGGAGTGGGGGAGTAGGGGAGTGTGGGGAGTGTGGGGAGTGTGGGAGTAGTAAAAACATTATAGGACTTACGCAGATACGCTATATATAGTGCTAAAAACTATTGAACAATAGTACTTGTACTATATAAATAGTGCCTTTGCGTAAGTCCTGATTAGTTAAGATGCTTGACATCCTCCCCGGCCTGAAGGCACGGGGATTCCTACCGAGCCTAAGCTCCTCGGCGAGTTGACGACATGTCCGGTTGAATAATTAGACTTTGGTGGAAGGAAGGCAGCGGGAGCTGGAGGCAGGAGGCAGAAGGTTTTCTCAAGAGTGTCACCTTGATTTTATACACGCTCCGATGCTACCGGACACGATATCAGGAGACAGGAGACAGGAGACAGAATTTTAGAAGAAAATCATAGCTGTCGTGATTGAGTAATCATGTATAGCAAGTATTTATGCTTAGTTATTTACTCGGAATTTGATCAACGAAAAAAGTAATTAAGATGATTTGCATAGTATAAATATTTACCAAGCTACGGGTTTATATACTACTTTTAATGTTACGCTCTTGACGTGCGGAATGTGGGTTTCATCACAAAATAGACATCTCCTCCAAAAGAGGGAGTAGGTGGAAATCATTGATAATTTCTGTGCGATAATCGATTTTATTTTTTATTAATTGGAAATATCTAATGGACTAACTTTATTTAGGGTTTGCTGATTAAATTTAAAACCATTGACATATAAAGGTTTCAGCATGATTAGGTTGAAAAAAGTGCCCGCTTTTCGGTCAAGATAGCTCAAAAAGGAGCGCATTTTGTGCAAGAGTTGGGCAGAAAAATTCAGGGACAATTCTTCCAACTACATCCTCTGTAATTCCCATTTCTCCTGTCTCCTGTCTCCTGTCTCCTGTCTCCTACCCCTACTAAAAGACTTTTTCAGCAAACCCTATTTATATTTTCTGTGGCGAGTTTAATACCCGACTGTCTACACGGTGCTTAAAATTTTTTGGGGTTTGTAGACACAAAGTGGCGTATCGAAGAATATCCCCATGCAATTTTCCCTTCTGCCTTTCTTCCTTCTGCCTTCTGCCTTTCTTCCTTCTGCCTTCTGCCTTCTTCCTTCTTCCTTCTGCCTTCTTCCTTCTTCAAGGCACAAAGAAACGTTGCAGGTATATTTGAGCAACTCGATCGCTTGGATTCATTTTCAAGCATTCTGCAAACAGTCGCCCTGCTTCCAATGACCGACCAGAGTTGTAAAGGGACATAGCTTCTGTAAACTTTTCTAGGGTATTTAATTTACCTTCCTTAATTTCAGGTGGATCGGCATCAAAAACTTCATAAACAGTTACTTGTTGCGATTTACCTTTCACTTTAACCGTATCTATGGAGGGAATAGCATAGTTGCTTGGTTGTGTCATATCATGTCCGGATAATTAGTGATAAAAAAACTTTCTCCTTCAACTCCAGTTCTTCTTCTTTCTTCCCTCTTTCCTCCTGACTCCTGACTCCTGAGGACTGACTCCTCCGTAGTTATTTATTTATCACTGTTCAACCGGACATGATATCAGTCGTGAAAAAGTCTGTTCCGTAATCAACAACAACGCCTCATAATTTTTAGTCAAACTTTCCACTCGAGCAGCCAAATCCCCTACTAAAAGACTTTTTCAGCAAACCCTAGTTATTTTTCATCTGTGGTAAAGAAACGTTGGAGGTACATTTGAGCAACTCGATCGCTTGGGTTCATTTTCAAGCATTCTGCAAACAGTCGTCCTGCCTCCAATGACCGACCAGAGTTGTAAAGCGATATAGCTTCTATAAATTTTGGTAGGGTCTTGAGTTTACCTTCCTTAACTGCAGGTGGATCTGTATCGAAAACTTCATAAACAGTTACTTGTTGCGATTTACCCTTGACTTTAACTGTATCTATGGAGCGAATAGCATAGTTGCTTGGTTGTGTCAGACGTGAAAAAGTCTGTTCCGTAATTAACAATGACGCTCCATAATTTTTAGTCAAACTTTCCACTCGAGCAGCCAAATTTACGGCATCGCTAATCACAGTACCATCCATACGATTTTCACCACCGACAGTACCTAGCATCAGAAGACCAGTATTAATACCGACACCGATGCCGATAGGAGGATCGCCAGAATTAGCACGGTCTTGATTATATTTAGTCAGTCGCTTGAGCATAGAAATACCTGCTTTCACTGCATTATCGGCATCTCCAGAAAATAAAGCCATAATGGCATCGCCTATATACTTATCGATAAAACCTTGATGCTCTAAAATTGCTGGTTCCATCCTAGATAAAAAGGAATTAATAAAGCGAAAATTTTCATCGGGAGTCATCGCTTCTGACATCGTAGTAAAATTACGAACATCAGAAAATAAAACTGACATTTCTAATTGTACTTGGTCTCCCAATTCTACATCAACAATGCTTTCTTTATCCAAAAGTTGGAGAAACTGATTAGGAACAAAGCGTTCGTAAGCTTTATTAAGTTCAAATAGCTCGTTAGTAAAACGTTGGCGATCGGCTTCAGCTTTTTTTCGTTCTGTGATATCTGTAAAAGAACCAATAGCATAAATAATCTTTCCTTGTTCGTCATAAACAGGAGTGGAAAAATTTTCCAGGGGAATTACCTTGTTACCTTGGCGAATTTCAACATCTTCTGTGGTCAAACTTTCCCCTTGTAGAGCGCGGATAATAGGCAGTTCCTGTGATGGATATTCTTCGCCCGTGCTGATTTTATAAAGCTGATAAGTTGAAGCTATTTGTTCTGATGTGACATCTGATACTACTTCCTTACCCAATAATTCCTTAGCAACTTGGTTAAAGTAGTAGGGATGACCAGAAGCATCTATAATTGCCACACCTACTGGCATAGCATCCAAAAATTGAGCTAACCTGCTTTCATTTTCCCTAACTTTTGCGTAAAGTCTTGAATTGTCAATAGAGATAGCAGCTTGAGCAGATAGTATATTTAAAAGTTCGACTCGTTTTGAGGTGAATGCTTCTGTAGTTAAGTTATTTTCTAAATAAATAATTCCTCTTAATTTGCCTTGATTAATTAAGGGAGTACAGAGAATTGATTTACTTTTTGTGGCGATGATATAAGGGTCATCAATAAATTGTCCTTCCTGGAGTGCATCGTTAAGAACAATATTTTCTTGAGTGCGAATTACATAGTTAATAATGGTGGTTGGTAAAATAGGAATTAATGTTTTTGGGTCTGTAGATTCGATGGAAATTGATTGTAAAATTGTTACTTCGTCACTATGAATTTTTCCTTGAGCTTCTATCAACCAATTACCTTCATGGTTGAGAATCAAAAAACCTTTTTGCGCCCCGGCATTTTCAATGGTAATTTTCATTAAATTGTTGAGGAGTTTTTCCAGTTTGATTTCACCAGAAATTGCTTGGGATGCTTTAATAACTGTTGTTAAGTCGAGAATTTCTCCATCATTACCACTGATAGAACTGGTTGTATTCAGAATTTTAGATGTGCTTTGATTTGTTATTCTAATAAAATATTGAGGATATTCTGATTCTAATTGTTTTACTTTAGTTTTTGCGCCCCAATTGTTATAACAATGATATGCATTTATGAGGTAAAGTTGACCGATTTCTTCTCTACCAAGAGCCAGATAGAATTCAGAAGCTCGTTCATAAGCTAAAGCTTCTTCATGGATAAATTCATTTTTTTTTGCTCCTTGAATCGCTTTTTCATAAAATTCTTGTGCTTGCCAATTTTTTCCTAAAAATCGTGCTTTTTCTGCTTCTACTAAATCATATTTATTTTGATAATTTATTGGGGATTTTTGTGCCCATTTTTTCATTTTTTTTTGATTGGTCAATACTTTTTTTAAGACTTTTTTTTTCTGTTGATTTTTATTGCTCTCTAAAGCAACAGCTAAAAGAGTCAGAGATTCATAAAAATTGCACTGAGGTATTAAGTTCACACTAGAACCAAAAGCTTGATATTTTTCACATAAATTGCTATATTCAATGGCTTTTACATAACATTTTAAAAAATAAAATTTAATATTTTCAAAAATTGCAGCGAAAAGAATTAAAAGATATAACTGATTGTTTATGTAAAAATCCATATCATAACCATTATCTTTTTTACTTTTGTCAGTAAAAGTATTGTTATCTGAATTAATATTGATTAAATCTGAACAAAATTCCCCGCAAAAAACAAATAAATCATTTCCATACTTATCCTTATACTTGGCAAACAAGGATATATATTCATTAACTTTTTTTTGAATAGATTGTAAATTTTCTCCACTGTAAAATAATGAGATATAACAATAGTTTGCAGCAGCAAAGCCACTATATGCTATCTCTCCATACTCAAGTCCAGTTTGAACCACTTCAACCAAAGGTTTTAGTTCTTTACTAGCATTATTTTTCCAGTATTTAACAAAACCATAAAACATATGTAAAACTATAGGTTTTAATGATTGTAGTGTTAATCTATCTGATAGTTTTAAAGATAATTGACCAAACCTATAGCCCAAATCAATGTTCTCTACTGTCTCACACAAGCGAGAAGCATACCCAATGTATGCAACAGAAGCAAATTCAGAATTTCCATATTTGATATGAATATAAAGTAGATTCAGAATAATCAAATAAAATAAATTTTGATTTGTTGAGTAGGCGGGAGAATAAAGAGCTGATAAAATATTTACAGCGGCAAGTTGATTGGGATTTGTTATTTGTGGCAGATCGCCTAAATCTTCAATCCGTGTCTTTCTTAGGAGTGATTTTACCTGAAAATGTTTAGCTAAAATCTTCATTTTTCCTGGTTTTTTTGGCAAAGTTAATCCCAGTAGTTTTAAAATTTCTAATCCACTATCTATAGCTAATTCTAGTTGAAGTTGAGACCTGTGATAGTTGATTTTTAGCTCATATACTTTAACTTTATCAAGGATTTTATTCGATTTTTCGATAACAATAGTATCAATATTTTGAGCCAGTTCTAATTTGCCATTTAAGTAAAGAACTTCTAATGTTTCTAAATGAAGTTCTAGGGTTAGTTGATAGTTATTTTCCCAACTATTAATCTCTAATAATTCTAATCCTAATTCCAAATATTTAAGAGCAGGTTCATAAGCATTTGATGCTTTAGCTTTTTTTCCAGCTTGAAGATTTAATTTAGCTAACTCATTTTTTTCTAATTGCTCAGTAACTAACTCCCAACCTTCGTTCAGTTGATTAACAATATCAAAAATATTATTCTGTAATTCATCCTCTTGAATATTTTTTAGTAGCAAACGACCTACTTGTAGATGAACCTGCTTTTTTTCTACTTCTGGTATCAAATAATAAGCAGCTTGTTGTACTCGGTCATGTAAAAATTTGTAGGGAATATATGTAGAATACTCAGATAAAATATTTGAGCTATTATTTGGTAATTCTTCTAAACTCCAAAGCAGAGGAACTTTATAACTATTGTCTAGAGGAATTATTAAACCTTCATCTAGAGCTGACTGTATTTCTTGAGCTGTTATTATTTGAGATTTATTATTGACAATTGACAGAATTTCTAAATTAAATTTGTTGCCAATACAAGCTGCTAATTTGAGAACTTGTTGAGTTTTATTATCTAATTTTTCAATTTTTCTGACCATCAATTCAACTACATTATCGGTGATAGATACTCTCTCAATTTCTTCTAGGTCCCATTCCCAGTAGCTAGGAGATTTCTCTGGGTTAAATGCTAAGAATTTTTCTTGATATAAATAATTAAGCAGTTGAGTCAGGAAAAATGGATTACCTCCTGTTTTTTTAGCAACTAATTCAGCTAAATATTTAGTAATTTCTGTTGAGCAACCTAGGGTTTCAGCAATTAATTGATTAATATGATTAAATTTTAAGGTGTTAAGGGTAATTTCCGATACTGGTACTTTCCCTTGCTTGATGTTCTCTAAAGTCCGTACTAGAGGATGAGTAGAATTAACTTCATTATCTCGATATGCTCCTATTAAAAGAAAATATTGGTTTTCTGAATCTGACATTAATTGCTCAATTAATGTTAGCGATGGTAAATCTGCCCATTGTAAATCGTCAATAAAGATAACTAGAGGATGTTCTTTTTGACAAAATACACTCAGAAATTTTTGAAATAAGAAATTAAATCTATTTTGACTTTCAGCAGCACCTAGTTGTTCTACTTGTGGTTGTTGCCCGATAATTTTTTCCAGTTCGGGAATTACATCAATAATAATTTGACCGTTATTTCCTAGAGCTTCTAATAGTTTATTTTTCCAATTTTGTAGAGTTATTTCTGGTTCACTTAGCAGTTTACGAATTAACTCTTGAAATGCCTGAGAAATCGCTGAATAAGGAATATCTCTCTGCAATTGGTCAAATTTACCACTAATAAATTGTCCTCGTTTTTTTGTGATGGGTTTATGAATTTCATTGACTAATGCTGATTTGCCAATTCCTGAATAACCAGAAATCAGAATTATTCCAGTTTTTCCCAGACTTACTTGCTCGAATGCTGTTAACAGTTGATTAATTTCCTGTTCTCTACCATAGAGTTTTTGAGGAATCTGAAACTTCTCACAAATATCTTGAGTAGCTATTGGAAAATCTGAAATTTTTCCTACAATCTTTAATTTATCCAGACAGGTTTCTAGATCTGCTTTTATTCCCCAAGCACTTTGATATCTTTCTTCTGGGGTTTTTGCTAATAGTTTGTTGATAATGTTAGAGATAGCTATAGGAATATCGGGAATTAGTTCATGCACTGGTAATGGTTGTTGGGCAATATGACAATGAACTAACTCCATGGGATCTGTTGTTTCAAAAGGTAGTTGATTAGTTAAAAGTTCATAGAAAGTTACGCCCAGGGAATAAAAGTCGCTACGATAATCTATGCCTCGGTTCATTCTACCTGTTTGTTCTGGAGCAATATATGCTAAAGTTCCTTCTAGTTGATGGGGGAGAAGAACTGTGAGAAATTCTTGGGATAAACGGGTAGATATGCCAAAGTCAATGATTTTTAGTTGTCCTGTTTGGAAGTGATAGACAATATTGGCAGGATTAATATCTTTGTGGATGATATTAGCTTGATGAATTGCAGCCAAACTTTCTGTTATTTTAATAGCAATATTCAGAAAGTTTTCTAAGTTTAATTGAGATTGAGATATTAATAATTTTAGAGATTCACCACCAAAGTCTTCTAAGAGTATTGCTAAAGTATTTTCGTATCTTTGTAAATCGTAAGCTTTAATAATATTATTTACATCCAAGGAACGAAGAATTTCATATTCCTGTCTATAGTAGGTAAGTTGGGAAGGAGTAGGATAGTTTTCTTTAAGAATTTTGAGAATAATAGCTTGATTATCTTGCTTGAGGATAGCTCGATAAACTAAGGAGTTAGGACTTTCATAGATTTTTTCGATAATCTGATAATTCTGATTATTATTGACAGAGTTCATAGTCGATATAGAGTCAAACTGAAGGAACCTAAAGTTTTTTCTGAGTCTAGTTATAATCAGTACTAACTGTTACATTCTTAAATGTAAGAAACTCAGAATTACTCAAAGCTTCTTCTTAAATATTATCTATGTAATTAGTAATATTATATCTCAGCTTTTTTAAGCCCTTGTTGCTTATTGACTTTGTACAGCACTATATATCCAGTCAAGCAAATAATCTGCCATTAAAACCGTGCTTGGTTAACTAGGAGATTATGACTTTACTCTAAATTGTCCCTATCCCGATCAAATCCCAATGTTACTTTTGGATCACTGCAGTATTTAAGCTTCTATTTTTTATTTTTACCCATCATACTGATTGATATCCTCCCGGGCTGTTAGGCATGAGGATTTCTACTGAGCCTTAGCTCCTCGGCGGGTTGACGCTTTGCTGGCGCATAGCTCGGCTAACACAGGGTACTGCTTCCTTAGCGGTAGTCTAACGCTTCCCTCTAAGTCCGCGCACGAGTTTCCGTTAGCGTAGCTCCTCCGGAGGAGGCGTGCCCCCCGGGAACTATTAACACTGTAGCATATATTCAATTCACTTACAAATAGAATAAAAAGTCCCCTTCAAAGGGGTAAATTTTTGTATTCTTCGTCCAGTCGCCATAAGCAAGTCTAGTTAGGATTTGCGCTCAAAAGTCTTTTAGTAGGGGCAGGAGACAGGAGACAGGAGAAATGGTTCGGGAGCGAGGAGGTAGGAGTAAGAATTGTCAATTTGGGATTTTTCTGCCATAGTCAGCCCAAAATACTAGCTTTTTGAGCCAAATCAACTGAAACAGGCGCACTTTTTTCTCCCCTGAAAATGCTCAAACCTTATATATATCAATGCTTTGATCGTTAATCAGCAAGCCCTAGTTAACAGCCAATAAAGCAAAGAATCTCCTATTAAGCACAGTTTTAATGGGAGATTATTAAAGTATTTTGGTTCGATGTTCTTCTTGGCCTGTGGAAATAGGACTTTAAACCAAAATTTGGTAGTGCAGAGCGCAAAGTGTCGGCTAATTGACATACTCTCCGGCCTAAAGGCGCGGAGATTCTCCTGAAACCAGGATTCTTGGTTCAATGAGTCCACTTAAATCAGATACGCAAGCGATACCTAAGCCAGAGATGGTTCTCTCCCCAAGCGTTTGCTCTATTCCAAAAGCCTGTTCCCGTATGCCCTACGGTACAGTTAAAACCTAAAAAATTTTGGTTCTCTGGTGCTTGTTGCTTAGAGTTTTTCCACACATAAGCATTTCTATGCAAAACCCCATAACTCTAGTTTTCAAGGTGCGTCTATCGATTAGATAGCTAGGTTTTTAGAGCGGTTGAATACCTTTCCGCTCTTCTAACTATAACACAAAGTTGCCCTAAAATGGCAAGGCTTTAAACCCAAATTTTAGGTAAACTTTAGCAATAATCTGGTAGTTAGTATTGGAATCAATCATTCTTCTATGCCATAGAAACGAAGGGAGTTATCCCAAAGAATCTTTTTCACAATTTCTGGAGAAAGCTGCTCCTCTAATGCCACAGCTTTGTTAACAACATTGGGATCGTGATCGAGGTGAGGATAATCAGATCCAAAAATCAAGTTATTTTCACCAATGTATGAGATAATATCAGAAATATAGGGTTCCGAAGGGTCGATTTCAATAAAACACTGGCGACGAAAATATTCTGAAGGCTTCATCTTGACATTGTCTTTAACTTCCCAATAAAGTTCCTCATACTCTTGATCTAATCGCCATAACCAATAGAGTAACCAGCCACAACCTGACTCTAGAAAACCTACCCTAAGCTTAGGATAGCGTTCTAATATTCCTCCTTCAATTAATGCTAACAATGCCATCATTTGCTCCATCGGATGAGCGCAAGCGTGTATTGAAAAATGGGTATCAAATCTATCTGCTCCAGTAGCTGGTAGACAACAATGAGCAGCAGTATGAATACCAACTGCTATTCCTAATTGCTCACACTCTGCCCAAAATGATTCATAAGCATGATCGCTCAGTAGTCGCCCTTTAACTGGGTTAGGTAATACACAGACACTTTTCCAGCCAAATTTTGCTATCCGATTTAATTCTGGCACCATATCTTCAGGATTATGAAGATTAACTATTCCTACTCCTCTGAGGATTTCCGGATCATAGCTACAAAAGTCTCGCAACCAGTTATTATAGGCGATAACGAACTCCTGAGCTAGTTGAGGAGTCATTGTATCAACGGCCAAAAGCCATAACCCATAAGTTGGATAAATCAATGATAGATCGACTCCCATTTGTTTGATTGCCCGGACTTGAGATTCTGCATCAAAGTTATTGGGTAAAGAAAGTTTACCTTGAACTTGATTAGAAATCTTGTGATAAATTTTCATACCCTTAATTGTCAGATCAGGCAAAGGAGCAAAACTTTTAAATCCTGGATTAAGATACTTTTGCCAAATGTCAAGTGGTTCTATAGTATGAGCATCTGCGTCAAGAATTTTATATCTATTTAACATCTCAAAAAGCTAATATTATTATCTATAATAAGTATTCAAGTTATTAAACCAGCTTGCATTAAATTAGCAAGGAATAAGCAAGTGGGAACTCTTCCAGGTTATTGGAAAATGCTATCTTAAAAAAGATAGACATCTCAGAAAAAAGCGCTCAAATCTTGATTTTTCAATTGCCCAAGATTCTATTTCTACTTTTTGGAGATGTCTACTTGTTTTTTTGTCTAGTTTAGTATATTCTAAAAACTAACTGGCATATAGGGATTATCAGGAACTAATTGGTTGCTATCATCATTTTTAACCCACTCTCTTAGCTCTTGATCTGAGAGGTTAAACTCAGTAGGTTTTGGAGGATATGATATTACTAAGTTAAATGGCTGTTGGTTATCACGTGTCTCTTCAAGATACCCTGTAAAGGTCTCCGTATCTATAGAGACTTTTAATCCAGGTCCGAAAATTCCCATATCAATACCTTCTCTCTGAAACATTTCCAAGATTTTGTCTGAGTCTTGAGATAAAAATACTTTTCTGATATCTTCTCCATCTGAGAGCCAGGATTTTGCAATAAGCTGGGAAATTTTTTTAGTGACTGCTCGTAAATCGTTGGATGAGCGAGATTGTGGATTATATAATTTATCAAGCTGCGCGTATGTTATTTTTTGCATGATGTATTTATTTTTGGGATAAATTGAGTAAAAGATTGATATACTACCTCTGTTGTGCTTGAGTGACAACAAAGAATTATTGAATTTTCGCTATGGAGTTCCTGACGAGATTAATCTAGCACATTCTTCATCGGCGTTGCCATAAGTAATAGGGAAGGAAACAATGATACAAATAATTAAATATATCATATCTTTTGACTTCCCAATCTCAATTTTTGTATTCTTCGTCTAATACCAGTGTGAAAAAAGAATGTTACAAAACTTGAGTTATAGGCAACAGGGAAAAGGCAAAAGAGATTCGTAACAAACATTTATCAAACTGGTATAATCTCCACAACCAGGCGCTAAAAAAGCAAAGAATCTCCCATTAACTGCTGGATTAATGAGAGATTGTTAAAGTATCTTAATGCTCAAGATTAGATTTCTACTTTTTGGAGATATCTACTTGTTTTTTTGTCTAGTTTAGTATATTTAGAAAGTAACTGGAATATAGGAATTATCAGGTGTATAGTTACTACTATCCCGATTGTTGAGCCAGCCTGATAATTCTTCTTTTGTGAGTGTTGCTTCACTAAATTGTGGGCAAGCTGGAAAGGCAATGACTACTGTCAAAACATTAGGGCTATTAGGGGTAGGATCTTGAATATACCCATTAGCAGTAGCAGCATCAGTTTTAAATAATACTATGCCAGACTCAATATCATGCTTATTAAAAATCGGAAAATTATAAAGACCTTTGCTTTTATCCTTGATGTCAGGAAAAACTTTACTCAAAAATTCACCGTATATATTCTGCTCTTGAGGTTTGGCACCCATTAATTTTGCCAAAGAAGGCAATTTATCTGCAACAGTAGGGTTTTCTAATTTATCAAAATTTTTTGTAGGATTTTGAAACCAGTGTCTAGCTTGTTTGGCCAAAGGATCTGATTCTGCATATAACCATATATAGGAAATAATTTGAGAAATCATCTTTGTTTGAGCCAGCAGATGTCGAAGAACTGAACCTTGAAATAGTTTGTCAGAGTTTGAGTTTTCTGACAATTGCTTTTCAGCTAACTCTGAAAACTTTTCCTGGTTATTTACACGCAAATTTTCGGGGGATAGTACCATAGTGCAACCTACCTAATAGTCTTTTATTAAAGTTAAAAAATCTTTTCTCTTAAAGAGTATGAAATTTTAGTTGAATGATGCAAGTTCTGCAAAAAAAGAGAAAATTAACTAGATTGTATCCTAACAAAATGAAACCTGCACATTTCACCTCAAACTTTATAGAAACATTTAGGATTATCCCAAACAATCTTTTTAACTATCTCCGGAGATAAATTATTCTCAAGCTCTAGAACATTCTTAACAATATCTGGCTGATGATCCATGTGTGGATAATCTGAGCCAAATATTAAATTGTCAGAACCAATGTAATCAATAATTCGAGTCAGATAAGCCTCAGATGGATCGACAGCAATATAACATTGACGGCGAAAATACTCTGAAGGCTGCAACTTCACCATATCTTTGACTTCCCAATGTAAATTTTTGTATTCTTCGTCCAACCGCCATAACCAATAGGGCAACCAACCACAACCAGATTCTAAAAATCCTACCCTCAGCTTCGGATGACGCTCTAATACTCCTCCTTCAATTAAGGCCAATAATGCCATCATCTGTTCCATGGGGTGAGAGCAAGCATGAAGGGCAAAACGACTATTGAATCTATCTGCTCCTGTGGTGGGTAAGCGACCGTGAGTTGCTTCGTGAATGCCTACAGCTATATCTAATTCTTCGCAAGCACTCCAAAAGGGTTCGTATGCCGAATCGCTCAAAATTCTGCCTTTGACGGGGTTAGGGCGTAAAAAAACTGCCTTCCAGCCAAAATTTACAATTCGGTGTAGCTCTTTCACCATCTCCTGGGGGTCATGGAGATTCATTGCCCCTACTCCTTTTAACCGACTGGGGTCATAGCTACAAAATTCTTCATATAGCCAAGTATTGTAGGCATGGGTAAAAGCTCCGATGACTTCTGGAGGCAAAGTATCGATCGCAAATAACCACAGTCCAGAAGTAGGATAAACAAAGGCAATATCCACTCCCATCAATACCATTTCTTGGACGTGGGATTCAACATCGTAGTGGTTTAAATAAGCATGGGGATGAGCTTCCATCATCTGTCTATTTCCCTCTTTTTCTACTTGCTGGGAGACTTTTTCGTTGATGGGTTCCCCTTTAATTTTCATGTCCAGGGAGGGAGCAAAATCTTGAAATTGAGGTTCGAGGTATTTTGCCCACATCTGGGGAGGTTCGATAACATGAGAGTCTGCGTCTATAATTTTGTATCCGTTCAGCATAAATAATATTGAGAATTAGAGGTGTAATGGAATGACACAGATAAAACTGTGGATTATATCAAGTCCGGTTGAACAGTGATAAATAAATAACTACGGAGGAGTCAGGAGTCAGGAGTCAGGAGTCAGGAGTAAAGAGGGAAGAAAGAAGAAGAACTGGAGTTGAAGGAGAAAGTTTTTTTATAACTAATTATCCGGACATGATATTATATCAAGTCTCATTAAATTAGCCATAATAAATTAGCTATCTTTAGTCATCTTTAGATGACTTCTGCTTTGAGCCAGGAAATTTATTTCTTGGCGGATGACATGCTTCACCAAGTTCACCAAGTTCACCAAGGATTGAAATCCTTGGCTAATAGTTTAAGTCATCTTAAGATGACTCTTGAGGAATATGCCATCTTTTTCATCTTTAATTAGGGCTTGCTGATTAATTATAAAAGTATTTATGTATAAAGGTTTGAGCAGTTTGAGGGTCGAATTGCAGTGCGCCTTTTTTAGTTAAAAACGCTCAAAAAGCTAGTATTTTAGGCTAACTATGGCAGAACAATCTTGGGACAATTTTTACGACTATCTCCTCTATAATTCCCCGTTCCTCCTGTCTCCAGTATAGCTGTCTCCTGACTCCTACCTCAACAAAAAGACTTTTGAGCGCAAACCCTAATTATATTGTGGTTAATCAGTGCAACTTGATATTAGGGAGTAGGGGAAAAAGATTGTTGTTGGGTTCATCCTAACGGATAAGCTGGCGCTAATGTCCCTCAAGCCAACCTAAACTTATTGCACAGTTTTAGCTGTGTCATTCCACTACCATTTGGTGCTTTCTTCCCTCCTAATACCAATTTG